>JAIPFV010000038.1 GCA_021736475.1 Spirochaetia bacterium
TTAATGTTTTCTTTGTACCTATTATACTTTCCATATATATAACATAGGATCTTGTATGAAGAGAGTCAAACAGATACGAAGAACTGCCGTTAGTTTTGTCCTTCTTTTGTGGTTGCCCGAATAAACACTTCAGCGGCGTTTTTTAATCTTTGAAAGTGGCCGGGGGTCATCTTGTCGAGGACATTGACCCGCTTTCTCATTTCGGAACTGGTCTTACTCCCGGCCTCACTCCTGGTCTCACTTAAAAAACGGTGGCGGCACACAAAGCGCCAGTACAAACCGTCTACCGTATCACACCATGGCCCCCTAGTGTAGTTGCTTATCCGTAACAGGGAATTCGAATCATATATCTTGATTCCGTACAGATTGGGAATCGTCACCCAGTCGTGGGCATCTACAAACAGCTCCGAGAACCATCGATATACTTCGTCCGGATGCACTTCGCACATATGCATTACAGCCAACATCATCAACCGCTCGCTGTGATGCACATAGCCATAATGCAGCAGCTTTTTAATACTATCGTCTACTATCGGAAGTCCGGTGGTACCGCTGTACCAGGCCGCTCCGAGACGGCGGTTGTGCTTAAAAATAGTTGCCTTCGGCTCACCCCAATCCCGGGCAAGGTACCTTCTCCGCTGCAATTCCCGCGTGTATATAATGCGGCGGATAAAACCCTCCTTGCTGGAAACAGAAACATTCCGCTGCCGAGCCGCCTCCACTACTTCCCCCGGAAAAAGAAGCCCGATATTGAGCAGAGGGGATAAAAGCGAGTGGAAACCGAGCAGCTCCGACTGGTGAATCGCGCTTTGATATGAGCCGAATTGAGGCAGGCGATACTGCACAAAGGAGTCCAGCCATTTGAGGGCCTGACCCCGTGAGGTGGGCAGAAAAAAATCGGTCGGATCTCCCGGATTGTCGGGAAACCGTTCTGCAATCTCCCCGGCAAGCCTGCGAGTATGAGCGGTCCAGTCGGCCCGGGGCAGCGGCAGAAAGCGGATATCTTCGGGAAAGGCTTTTGGCTCCTCCCCAGGCTCTCGCACTGCTTCGCTCAGCTCTTCTGGCTCTCCCGGATTCTCCCGCAGTTTTTCCTGCAGCTCTCGACCGCTCGTGAGGAAGCTCTTGGACGGGCGAAAAGAGAGGGGAAGTCCAAGCCGGGCGGCATACTCCTCCAACTGACACTCCAGTCGTCGGTCATCCGGCTCGTAGGCAACCAGGGCATCGGCACGAGCGCGGCGGACCGCATCCTTCAACTTTTCGAAATAACTGCGGGTGTCCTCTAAAGAATAGTAGTACAGCTCGTGACGACCGCTGAGGAAATCGCGGTGGGAGCGCATGGAGCTCAGAATCAACAGCAGTTTATGGGTATGGTAGCGAAAGCGGCGGCAGCGGACCGGGTCCTCGGCCATGAATACCGGCAGCGGGGCCGGGCCTAAATCCGCATACCCCCTGCGCCGGGCGGTGCTCCCCTCCATAAGGCCTACCTTATGGGTCGGATAAAGCTGGTTGCCCATTACCAGCAGGAGCGGTCTGGTCATGTACCCGGCACCAGCTTCAAAAACTCATCAACCCGCCCTTTGAGTGCAGCAATTCCCGAACGCCAGAACTCGGGCGACTCAATGTCAAATCCCGCCGCCCGGGTTACCTCTACAGCGGACCCCTTCCCGGTGCTCAAAAGCACATTCCGATACACCGGCAAAAAGGCGGAGCCCTCCTGTACGTAGCGGTTGTACAACCCTAGACCGAACAGCTGGCCAAAGGCGTAGGGAAAGTTGTAAAAGGCTAATTCGGGGCTGTAGTAATGGGGTTTTACCGCCCACATATACGGGTGCAGCTCATCCGCATTCAAGGCATCCCCATATGTGGCGGTCTGGACCTCCAGCATCAGCCGCTTCAGCTCTTCCGGCGACAACTCGCCCCGCTCACGCCGCTCCAAAACCGCACTTTCAAACTTAAACCGCGACAGAATATCTACAATCACCTGAGTACTGTCCTGCAGCAGTTTCTCCACAATCGGCAGTTTTTCCTCCGGCCCGGCTGCCTGCAGAGCTCCGTCAATGACCACCGATTCGGCAAAAATACTGGCCGTCTCGGCCAGGGTCATGGGATATTGTCGAAAAAGGTGGGGGGCATCCCGCAGTACATGATGGTGATAGGCGTGGCCCAATTCATGGGCGATGGTTTTCACATCCCCGAAATTTCCTGAAAAATTGCACATCACCCGGGTCTCACCTGTTACCGGCAGGGTGATGCAGTACGCTCCACCCACTTTGCCGGCCCGCGGCTGGGCGTCAATCCAGCCCTTCTTAAAGGCTGCGTCGGCAAAGTCGGCCAGTTCTGCTGAAAAGGAGCGGAAATGGGTAAGAATAAAATCCCGGGCGGCGGAATAACTCCAGCGCTCCGGCATGAAGCTCGATTTCGTGCCACTTTTAGTGCCTGTTTGCCCAGCCACCGGGGCAAACAGGTCGTAAAAACTCAGGCGCTCCAGGCTCAGCAGCCTCGCCTTACCCGACAGGTAGTCCCGGAACACCGGCAGCGACTCTTCCATCACCCCTATCAGCGCCTCGAGGGTGGCTCGGCTGATCCGCGCCTGCTGCACAGACTTCTCAAGAACCGATTCGTAGCCCCGGCGACGGCTTAGACTTACCGTGGAACCTTTTACCCCGTTCATAGCTGCCGCCAGGGGTATTTCCACCTGCTCTACCGCCTCCAGCTCCTTAAGCCACGCCCTGTGACGCACACTTCTATCCGGATCAAAGGCCATCCCGCGCAGCTCGGTGACGGTCTTCTTCTCACAGGTCTTTTTTCCAACAGAACCTTTTCCAGCGGGCTCATTCGAGGCATTTTCTACCCAATCGGCAGAAGCGGTCGAGGAGACCGCCTGAAACAACCGTCCCCAGGCATTTCCACCCGAGCGCATCAGGTCCGCCGCCAGGGACTCCTCTCTCTCGCTCATCTGGTGCTGCTGAAAAAACAGCTGCTCCTCCAGAAAAAAGCGGTATTCCGCCAGGGCCGGTTTGGTTTTGAAAATCTCCGGCAGCCGGTCGGCAATCTCAGCCACACTGTTCTTAAAGGATACCTCCGCCGCCTGTACCGCCAGACCAAGCTCCTCGAGACTGTTCAGCTCGGCCAGGGCCGCCTGATCCGTGGTGCTGGTGGTATACCACATGCTCACAAAGGCATCCAGCTCCTCATAGCTGTCACCCAGCCGGTTGTACAGCTCCAGGCAAGCCTCCAGCCACCCCGCCGGATATGTGCTTCGCAGGGTTCCGTTCCTCGCCTCCTCGGCAAACCTGTCCGTGAGTTCAATCAGCTCCTGTTTCAAGGCGGTATATTCCGCCGACTCAACACCGTCGTACAGATCCGCAAGATTCCACTTCGGAAGATTTTCTGTTTTCATTCCCCTGTCCCCTTTAATTCACAATTTCTCACATCAACGCCAACACCAAAAGTATGTTCACAGCAAAAATTAAGCCGCTCAGCACAAACGCGGCAAGCCCGTAACGGGCAATACTCCTTACTTCGATACCCAGTCCTATCGCCGCTACCGCTGCCAGCAGCAACACCTCCTGCAGCCCTCCGGCCGCCGTAAGCACCGCTTCCGGCACCGGCAGTACATTCACCAGCACCCCCAGAAGAACAAACGCCACGATAAAGGGGGGCACCGGAAAGCGACCCGCCGACCTTTTCCGGTAACTGATGCTCAGCAGAATCAGCACCGCTCCCAGCAGCAGCACCCTGCCCATCTTCACCATGGTAGCCAAACGGGCAACCTCATCGCCCATCCGCAGGCCGGTAGCCACTGTCTGGCCCACCGCCTGCAGGGTACCGCCTATCAGCAGCCCCGACTCGGGAGCCTGCAGCCCCAGCAGCAGGGCGATCGCCGGTACCAGGAAAATACCTATGGCTCCCATCAAGTTTACCACGCCAATTGAAATCCCTACCTCGTCCTTGCCGGCATCAATCACGGGGGCCGAGGCGGCGATAGCCGCCGAACCGCAAATCCCGTTTCCGATCCCCAGCAGCAGCGCCAAACCGGCGGGCAACCGAAACAGCCGCCCCATCACAATAGCCAGAAAAATCGACCCGCCAATCACCCCCACAATAATCGGCACCGTCCGCACACCCAGGCCGGCCGCAGCACTCAGCTCAAGCTCAAGCCCCATCAAGGCAATCGCCACACTTAGCAGCTTCTTCTCGGCTACCCGCACCCCGCTCTTCCAGCTCGTGCTCACCCCGATAGTATTCCCAAGCACCATCCCCCACAGAATGGTAGCAGTCACTGCACCCAGCCCGGGCACCAGCCGTGCACTCAGCAGCCCGGCCAAAACCAGCAGAGTCACCACCGCCAAACCCGGTATGTATCGTCCAACAAACTTCATCATTGAGGCAGTATAGGGGAAAGTTTAAATTTAGTAAATTTATATAAAATGCACTCTTACAGAGTTGTGATCGTTGAAACTGTGCCGTCCCTTCCCCAAGGCGGTGCCTGGCGGCACCGGCACTCGGGGTACGGGCAGGTCGGCGTGCAAAAGCCCAGGCCCTTACTTTACCATGGTAAAATCAGCCCGCTGCTCTTCAATCGAGACACTCTTTATTTTTACCTTCAGCCGGTCACCAATACGGTAGGTTTTTCCGGATTTCTTCCCGACAAACTGGTAATTCTCCTTGTCAAAAGTAAAGAAATCGCCGCTCATCTCTGAAACATGCACCAGCCCGTCAATCAGGTAGTGGGTAAGTTCCACGAAAATGCCGAAGGATGTTACCCCGGAAATTACCCCGTCATAGGTATTTCCGATCTTTTTAGACAAAAACTGCATCGATTTAAGACGGGTATACTCCCGTTCTGCAGCCACCGCTACCCGCTCGCGCTGGGAGCTCTGGTCACACACCTTCTGCAGCGAGTCAGCCAGGGCCTTGGTCTTCCGCGGCCGGCCGCTGGTAGTGTACTGTTTCAGCAGGCGATGCACCTCCAAGTCGGGGTAGCGGCGGATCGGCGAGGTAAAATGGGTATACGCATCAAAGGCCAATCCAAAGTGTCCCTGGTTAACCGTACTGTAGACAGCCTTGGTCATCGAGCGCAGGGCTACCTTTTCAACAAACTCCTTAAAATCCATGTTTTCTATTACATCCAGAATTTTACGGTAGTCCTCCGGCTGCAGATCCCCTGAAATCCGGTAAGAGATGCCCAGGTTCTTCAACAGCGCCAGAAATTCCCGCAGATCTTCCTCTTTCGGTCTCTCATGGACCCGGTAAATAAACGGCCAGGGCTGTTTATCCGTATTTTTTTCAGCCACAAAACGGGCTACCGTTAAGTTGGCCACCAGCATAAACTCCTCCACCAGGCGGTGGGCATCCAGACGCTCATGAGGCCGCACCTCGTAGGGAATGCCGTTTTTATCAAGGGAGATTACCGGCTGGGTCATATCAAAATCGATGCTGCCCATCTCCTCGCGCCGGTGCCGCAACACCAGGCTCAGCATCATCATCGTATTCAAAATCTTTGCGTTCGGGTCCTGGGTCCCGGAAATAATATCCTCAACCTCTTCGTAGGTGTAACGCCGCTGGCTTCGAATCACCGATTCTACAATCCGGTAGTCCTTCACATTCCCCCGCGAATCAATCCGCATCATTACACTAAAGGCCAGACGGTCTTCGTTGGGGCGCAAACTGCACAGATTATTAGAAATTTTCTCCGGCAGCATCGGGATAACACTATTTACAAAGTAGACGGAGGTCCCCCTTTCAAAGGCCTCCTTATCCAGAATACTCCCCGGGCGCACATAGTGGCTCACATCTGCAATATGAACACCCAACTCGTAGGTACCGTCCTTCAGTTGTTCCAGAGAAACCGCGTCGTCGAAATCCTTGGCCGATTCCGGGTCGATCGTAAAACACTTCAGACGCCGCAGATCCTCCCGGCGCTTGGCCTCCGCTTCAATATTCGCAGATGCCAAGTTAGCGGTTTGCTGCACCACCTTTTTCGGGAATTCAGTACTCAGGCCGTTCGACTTGGCTACTATCTTTACATCCACCCCCGGCTGGTTCGGGTCTCCGATAACCTCGATAATACTTCCCTGGGGGTCCTTCTTTGGGTCGTCCCACTGTTCAAGCTTTACCAGCACCATCTCGCCTGCCCGGGGCTTTTTAGACGAGCCCGGCGGCGTAATTTTATTCTTCGGGATTACAAAGGGGCGATCCTGACGTTCATTCTCCGGTACTACCGTCGCCCTTCCATTTTTTAACCTGAATGCCCCTACATACTCTTTTGAACTGCGTTCTATAATCTTCACTATCTTACCGACGGGATTCTTTTCTTTCGCTTCCTCGGTAATCTCGGCCTGCACCTTATCGCCGTCCATGGCGATGTAGAGATTACTGGATGGAATAAATAGATCGAGCCCGTCGGGAACTATCAAAAACCCAAACCCTCGATTTGTAATCGAGAGGGTTCCAGTTACCTTTCCTGCTTTTTTACCCATAAAATTGCTCCTTAAAGCTCGTTATACCTCCTATTATATAGATTAATTGCTCCTTAAGATAGGAGCCGCTCAGAAGCTGTCTATCCTAGAATAGAAATGGAAAACCGCATAAAGGAAAACTTCCCATACACTTACGGGCTGCCGCCTTTTGTCTCGCCTCGGCACACCGCTTATCTATAACCGCCCTCTGTGGCTGCATAGCGGGCTGCACAAGCACCGCTCCGAATCTATTACTTCTGGCTCTCTTATTCATCACTTCCTCCGTAAAAAATATGTACTTAGAATATGCAGCAGTTTGGAGGCGTCTACAATCGGAACTTTGTATGAAACGAGCAACTCATACAATAGTATGAGTAATTGACGGATGACAGCTGCAGCCAAATTGGGATACACTCAAAAAATTACCTACTACGAGTAGAAAAAGGAGAATTGTGTGCCCTTGTGTCGTGCTAACCCCAAAAGGTTTTTCTATACCTGGTTTATTATCCTGTTTCTAATTGCCCTGCCCCGGCTCTTTGCTGCCCCCTCAGTAGCCGCTGAAACATCTCTTCCAGAGGCACCCGTCGACCAGCTTGTACAAATGGATCAGACGGTATTCCTGGGAGAGGATCAATTCAAAGAGCGCATCACCCGACCCGTATCCGGAAGAGAGTCCCCACTGGGGCTGCTCCTGTCGGGCGGTTCCGCCCGGGCGTTAGCCCATATCGGTGTGCTTAAGCGGCTGGAAGAGTCCGGATATGCCCCCGATTTTATCGTTACCAATTCCATGGGTTCAATTGTCGGGCTGCTCTACGGAGCCGGACTTTCCCCGGATACAATTCAGTCGCTGCTTTTACAACTTGACTTAGCATCCCTGTTTCAGCCGGAGATTCCTCTGCACGGAGGGCTTCTTAACCCGACGGAGTTCATCGAACTGATAGAAGAGTATGTGCCCTACGACAATATTGAGGACTTTCCAATTCCGGTAATGGTGGTGTGTGAGGACCTACGGACAAAGCAGAAAGTGGTACTGGCAGAGGGAGACTTCAGCACCGTATTGGCAGCATCTTTTGCACTGCCCTTCTATTTCCCACCCCAAAACTTGGGTCCCTATCGTCTCATCGACGGAGGGGTTGCAAATCTCGCTCCCCTCTCCATTCCTTACAGATATAGCGATTCGGTACTCCTCTCCTCCACATTTTATCAAAAGGAGCTGAACCTAAGTAATCCAATTACCAACCTCAACGTTGCCATGGATATTGGAAAATCAAGGTCTGCAATCGAGGACATAAAACAGTATAACCCTGTGTGGATCCGCTGTGCGGTAGAAGAGTTTTCATTTATGGAGTGGTATTCAATCAAGGAAATTGTAGCCCGAGGTTACGAATCTGCCGAGGACACACTTACATCAGAGAGGTTTAGCAGCTTGAGTGACACTATTCAAGCTGTGCCCGGCGAGTATCTAGGGCAGGCCAGAGAGAAATCCCAGATTGCACTGAGCCGAGGCTTGAAAGAGTACCAGAGAACCGGCCTTGTGCATGTGGAGCTCGTACGTATCGGAGCCCGGGTGGGTATACAACTTTCGGAGAGTCCCTATGAGCGCCCCCTGTTTGGCGACCGGAATAGATTCACCCTGGGAGCATACGCAAAATCCGGCTACAGTGAAACAAGGATAAAACTGTTTTACCAACCCGAATATCTTAACCAATATCAATTGACAGATAAAACCTATACCGGAGCCGGTTTTGAATTCACCTGGATGCCGGGCCGTCTCCTTCTGCTGAGCGGATTCAGCGATTTAATTTTTACGGATGACTATCGGGTAGACTCGACCTTTGTATTTCACTCCACCCACTCTTCAGGCGAACTGTTTCTCCCTTTTCGTATTGCTTCGGGCACTGTGCTGGGTCCGATAGCCGGAGTGGAACTGACCACCGACGAGACTTTTCATACCGACAGCTACGTGCTGCACGGAGGGATCAAAGGAGATACAGGCCCCTCTCAGAAGCTCTTGGAAAGCTTTACCACTAAAGTCTCCTACACCCAGGCGGGAGACACCGCCTTCGAAGCCGATGTGAAACTGGAGCAGCAGTTTGTCGGCCCCCTGCATCTACAGCAGAGGCTCTTTACCCGCCTGCCGCTTGCCCAGTCGGGCACTGTACCCTATTATCCCTCGGATTACTATAAACCCCGGGTCTCCCCCGAGCAGGTAAACAGACTTCTGATAGTAAGCACCAATGCGGTGCTCGCATTCCCCGGCTTTCAGCCAACCTTCGGAGAAACCCTGATTATGGAACAGCTGAGCTTCGGGCCGTTTTTCGATCTGCGTGAAACCGGCAGCACAGAACTCAACTATGCCCTTGGAGGCGAAGTGAGCACAGCCTTGAGTCTGCTCGGCTTAAAACCGATTATGCTGCAGATGAACGGCGGCTGGAGTTACGATACCCAGGAGTGGTTCTTCTCATTGACCCTTTGGTCATAGGAGAGGCTTTTATCCTTTCGCCATTTTCTCTAGGGTGCGTCGAATCAGAGTCGAGAAACGCTCCCGAACCAGCTTTGCAACCTCAAACACCTCTTCCTCGGTGATCGGTTGGTCCAGTACACCCGCGGCCATATTGCTGATACAGGAGACTCCAGCCACTTTAATGCCGCAGTGATGTGCCGTAATCGCCTCCGGAACGGTGGACATCCCAATAGCATCGGCTCCAAGGGTGCGCAACATCCGGATTTCCGCGGGGGTTTCAAAGGACGGGCCGGTCATCCAGGCGTAGACACCATTCTGGTAATTGATATCATGCTCCTCGGCCACCTCCTGCAACATACGCCGGAGTTCGGGATTGTAAAGAGTACTCATATCCGGGAAGCGGGGGCCCAGCTGCTCGTCGTTCGGCCCACGAAGCGGGTTCCGACCGGTCATATTGATGTGATCGGTAATTATCATCAGGTCCCCCGGCTGATACTGCTCATTTACTCCGCCGGCGGCATTTGTCAGAATCAGAGTTTTTACCCCAAGGCTTTTCATAACCCGAATCGGAAATGCAATCGTGGCCATATCATAGCCTTCATAGTAATGAAAGCGTCCGCCCATCACTATCACCTCCTGCCCCTGCAGGCTCCCGGCGGTACACACCCCCGCATGCCCCGGGGCGGTGGAAACCGGAAAATGGGGAATATCCTTGTACGGAATATGCACCGGCTCCTGCACCTCTTCGGCTAATACCCCTAGTCCGGAACCCAAAATAAGGGCAGTTTCCGGAATCTCTTTAACCTTACTGCGGATGTAATCGGCCGCCGCCTGTATGTTCTTTTTATTATCCATGGGTACACTCCTTGCATTAAGTTACGGCATAAAATGAGCATTTCCGGTAATAGCGGCGGCACTCTCCCGGGCCTTGCGGTACACCTCCGCCTCGTCCAAATGCGGGATAACGCGGTCCTGCATAACCGGCTCACCGTTGCAAATAACCGTTTTTACATCCGAACTCTGGGCCGCATACACCAGCCCGGCAGTGACGCTGTGCCGCGGATAGAAGTGGGGTACTTCGGTATCAACCAGGATAAGGTCGGCCTTTTTCCCCGCCCTCAGGCTGCCGGTTATTCCATCGATACCCAATGCCCTGGCTCCATTTATAGTTGCCATCTGCAGTGCGGTATAGGCCGAAACTACCGTGGGGTCCTCAGTGCTGCCCTTATTGATCAGCGCCGCCAGATTGACCTCTTCAAACATATTCAGGTTATTGTTACTGGCCGAGCCGTCGGTACCTAGGCCGACGGTCACCCCCGCCTCCAGCAGTTTCACTACCGGAGCAAAGCCGTTGCCCAACTTCAAGTTGCTGGCCGGATTGTTGATCACCGCCACATCGTGATCCTTCAGTATCTGAATATCTGCATCGGTCGCGTGCACGCAGTGAGCCGCGTAGGTTTTACGCGAGAAAAGCCGATGATCGGCAGCATGGGCAATCGGGGTTTTTCCGTAGGCTTCAATACTGTCGGCCACCTCTTTCCGGCTCTCGGAGAGGTGGATATGGATACGGCAGTCCAGTTCCTCTGCCAACTGTACTACCTTTTCCAGATATTCGGGAGGACAGGTGTAAATTGCGTGGGGGCCCACATCAACCTGGATCCGCCCGTCCCCTTTTCCGTTCCAATCTCCGTGAAAACGGCGCCCTTCATCAAGTTTAAATAAGTCCTCAGGTCCGTTGAACATAAGCCCCCGGGTAAGCCTAGCCCGCAGCCCCGCCTGTAAGGAGGCCTCGGCCACCGCGTCCATATTTGAATACATATCGGCGAAGGAGGTCACGCCGCTGCGGATCATCTCCACCAAACTCAGCATCGAGCCGTTGAACACATGCGCATCGGTAAGATTCTCCTCTACCGGGAGGATACGGTCGAACAGCCAGGTCCAAAAGGGCAGATCGTCGGCGTAATGGCGCATCAGGCTCATTGCGATATGGGTATGTGCGTTGATCAAACCGGGCATTACAATACTTCCGGCGGCATCAATCTCGCGGTCTGCGGAAAAACCGGAGGGCCCTTTACCGACAAAGGCGATGGCATCTCCGTCAATTCCTAGATCCCCCTGAACCAGTTCCGGCGTATCGGTTTCCATGGTAAGAATAGTTCCGTTTTTCACCAGTGTTTTCATAGCTGTTCTCCTTTTTTCATGGCAAGCCCCTTCATGAATAAGCTTAGGCTTTTAGGCCTGTGCCAAGGCCTGATCCAGATCTGCTAGAATATCGTCTATATGCTCAAGACCCAACGACAGTCTAATCATCCCCGCGGATAAGCCGAACTGCTTCAGGCTCTCCTGGTCATAGCCACGGTGGGTCATAGCCGCCGGCAGCTGTACCAGACTCTCACAGTCTCCCAGACTTACCGCCAGTTTGAAGAGCCGGGTGTTATTGACTACCCGCTTGGCAGCCTCCAGCCCCCCTTTTACCTCAAAGCTCACAATCGCTCCAAAACCGTCCATTTGCGCCCGGGCTACCTCGTGGCCGGGAAAGTCCTTGAGCCCCGGATAGAAGACTTCGGCTACCTTTGCATGCCCCTGCAAGAACTGGGCCGCGGCAATTGCATTGGACTCGTGCTGTCGCATCCGCAGTCCGAGGGTTTTCATCCCGCGCAGCAGAAGCCAGGCGTTGAAGGGGCTCCGCACTCCGCCAAACTCGCACATATAATCAAATTTCAGGCTCGTAATGTAGTCACTGTCCTTCGAGACCGCGACCCCCGCCACCACATCTCCATGCCCACCGATATACTTTGTGGCACTGTGCACCACCACATCAACCCCTAACTCCAGAGGGCGTTGAAAATAGGGAGTGGCAAAGGTGTTGTCGATAACAACTTTGATCCCCCGAGACCGGGCAAACTCGCAGACTTTTTTGATATCCACAATACTGAGGTTCGGATTGCTGGGAGTCTCAAAATAGATCACCCTGGTCTGCTCATCCACCCACTCGCTCAGCCTTTCTGTATCGGCCAAATCGGCGATGGTATGGCCGATATTGTACTTCGGCAGAACCTTAGTTACTACATTGTAGGATGAGCCGTACAGGGTTTTATGCACCAGCACCTTGTTCCCCGGCCGCAGGTACGAAAACAGTACCGAACTGATTGCTGCCATCCCCGATGCAAAGGCAACTGCACCGCTGCCGCTCTCCAGCTCCGCCATCCGATTCTCGAACAGCCGCAGGGTCGGGTTATTACCCCGGGTATACACGTAATCGTCACTTTCAAAGTTCATTACCGCATCAACTTTATCGGTGTTTTCAAAGGCAAAGGTCGAAGTAAGAAAAATCGGGGGGTTGAGAGCATTCTCCGGATTCTTGTGCTCTCCGCCGGCGTGTATCGACTGTGTATCGAATTTCATCTTGTTGTTACTCATTTAGTGTATCTCTCCTTGTGTAGTGAAAAACCCTGGTCAAAATACCGGTTGATACTCGCAGTTACAGGGCTTTTCTGACGCGTAGATTCCCTCCACGTTGTAGATGCCCGTCCCGCCGATTATGGCGACGCTCATACCCGCTCCCCGAACACCTGCTCCAGCTGATAGGGTGATACCAGCCCCTTGGGGGTAATAACCCCGGCAATCAGGTGGGGAGGCACTATGTCAAAGGCCGGGTAGTACGCCTGCATATCCTCGCGGGTGGTCAATTCACCCTTCACCCGTTTCACCTCTTCCGGATCACGCTCTTCAATGACAATTGAATCTCTGCCGACCCGGCCTATATCCGGATCGATGGCGAAGGGGAAATAGGGTATTCCGTGATAATTTGCTGCAATTGCGTTCTGAAAGGTTCCTACTTTGTTGGCCGCCCAACCGTCACGGGTAATGATATCCACGGCGGTCATATATTTCTGAACCTTCCCCTGGGACATCATGTAGGCCACCATACTGTCGGTAATCAGGGTTACATCGGCTCCAATCTCCTGCAAACAGGGAGCTGTGAGCCGAGCACCTTGGAAATAGGGGCGGGTTTCGGGACTGTACACCTTAATCTGCTTACCCTGTTCCATTGCCAGGGCTATGGATAGAATGAAGGAGGTCTCGGCAAAACACATAGTCATTACCCCATCGCCGTCGGCGATAAGTGAGGCGCCAACCTCCGCCATACGAAGGGCATTCTGTTGGTACTCCTCTTTAAAGGCATTGATAAACCCTTCGGCAATCTGTTCAATGTTCTGCCCCTTCTCGATTCCTGCAGTTACCCTGGCAACCAGTACGTCCAGAGCTCTTGCCATGGTGGTATTGGTTGGCCGGGAACGCTGCAGGCGCTGTTTAGCCTGTTCAAACAGGTCTGCATCTTTCGCGCTTTTGCCGGCCTCGGCACGTGCGGCTAAGAGTTTAATTGCCGTCATAGCCACATGCACAGGCCCCCCGCCCTGGGTTACCATCTTTTCTATGGCCTCCGCCGCCCCTTCAAGGTCCTCACACCGATAAAACTCTTTCTTAAAGGGATAAAGCCGGCGGTCTCCAACTAAAAGTGCATCATCTTCAATACGGGCAATATTCTCATGCTGGAGGACAAAGGGTAAATACTTGTCAATCTGCTTCATCAAAGAGTCTCCTGATAGATAAGGGCCACACCGCACAAAATTCAGTGCGGAGGGGCCCATTGCTTTTAGTAAGAAACCTAGCCTTCGCTCTCCGCTTTAGGCATCGACTGAATGAAGGAGGAAATAATCAATCCGGCAGTTCCGATGCCGGCGATAGCGAGTACTCCCGCAGAACCTACATCACCACCGGCTCCAAAGCCGCTGTAGAGTAAGGCCTGACCGACACCAATGGCCGCCAGAAACCCGCCAACCAAACCGACAATAATGCTAACAGTCATTACAGAGCCGCCGATTTTAGACAGTTTCCCAGCGACCGGAATATCTTCTTCGTCCATAATATCGGTCCACAGTAGATCCCACTTTTTAATGCGGGGATAGAGAATCAGCATAATCGGAATACCGAGAAATACCGAAGGAACCGAGTTGTTGATAGTGATAATACTCCCGAGGGCAGCAAAGGGCACCATGCCCAGCAACTCTAAACCAAAAGCAATTGGAAGCGCACAGGCAGCTGAACCGAGGATACTTACCACTACATATGCACCGATTTTTCTACCGGACTTCAGGTCCGGCTCGTTGTCATTTTTCGATACCAGTCCCAGATTAGTCCACAATTTATACGGTACATAGGCAAACATAAAGTTTCCTACAAAACCGAACAAACTTCCGATTCCCAGGGAACCGAAAAAATCACCTATCAGGTTACCGATGGCCGAGCCCCATGCGCCGGCCGGTCCAAACAGCAAGCCCATCACAACCGGCAGAGCACTGGCCGGACGAATCTCGGTGATTCCCGGAATCAATACAAAACCTTTGAAGGGAATCAGCAAAGCTGCATACAAACCGGCAGATAGTGCTACCAGTACCACCATTTTGGTGTTTTTCCACATGGCAAAAACGTCTTTCATACCTCTCACTCCTTAAGTGTGTTACTTATATAATTTACCCAGAAGGTAAACCTCGTTTATCCTTCAAGAAGGTAAACCTCGTTTATCCTTCAAGAAGGTAAACTTTGTTTATCCTTCAAGAAGGTAAACTTTGTTTTATCGCAAAGGCTCTGCCCCTTAGGCAAAGTCTCCCCAGGGAAATAGTGTTATCAGGGTGTTGTACGCGGCAGGGTCAAACTTAAGATAACTCGCCGCGGCAACAATCACCAGCCCAATAATTAACATCAGATAATCGATCCCGGACATCTTGATTTTCAGAAAATTGCTGCGTGTATTACTGTAGCCAAAGCCTTTTGACTCCAGGGCCATGGAAAACACATTCGTACCTCGAATCACCGACACCAGAGTCGGAATCATCAGAGGTACGTATTTTTTTATTTTCTCGAATAGATTGCCCGACTCAAGATCCAAGCCCCGTGACTTTTGAGCTTGAATGATGGTGTAACTGGTGGCCACGATCATCGGCACCAGTCGAATTGCGGTAGAGAAGGCAAAAGCCCCTCGATAGGGAACCTTAAGCTTTACCAGTCCCTCGGCTATCTCCTCTATCTTGGTGGTGCTGAGAAATATCATTCCAGCCACAATCATTAGATTGGTCTTTACCGCAATCATGACCCCGTATAAGACCCCTTCAAGGGAAAAAATCAGAAATCGGGTCTCCCCTGACTCGGCGATCGACCATATTACCACCGAAAAGAGGGTAATCATTATCAACACAACTCTAATCCGCTTCAGGTTGGACAGTATGTGTCCCATTTCTCCGTAAACCAGCACAATCAACAAAACTGCTAACAAAACCACTATATTTTTATACATTACACCGAGTGCGAAACTCAGCAGCATCAACAACAGCTTGGTACGAGGATCGAGCCGGTGCACCATGGTGTCCAGGTCCATATACAGAAACATATCCATTATTCTATCCCTCCAGTGCAGTACTTCATCTCATCGATGGATAAAACCGTGCGCCCCAGCATATTGCTAAGGCTTACTATATGCGAAGTTTTTAGATACGAATCGTATAGCTCCTTTTCCCGGGCAAAAACCTCACGAGTAGTCCCGTCGATCATAACCTTTCCGTCCTTCACTGCCGCAACCCTATGGGCATACTCGGACACCACCCACATCGTATGGGTTATCATTACAATCGTGTGGCCCGAAGCGTTGAGCTTTTTGATAAGCTCCATCATTCGCTTTTGTTCCTTATAGTCGAGGCCGGTAGTCGGTTCATCCAGCACTATTATCTTCGGGCGGGCGGATAATACCGAAGCTACTGCAACCCGCTGACGCTCTCCCTTGCTCAGTGAAAAGGGGTCGCTTTCCTCATACCCGCTCATCTCAACAGCTTCCAGGGCCTCACCGACCCGAACCTTCACTTCCTCTTCCGAACAGCCCCGAATTTTAGGGCTAAAGGCAATTTCATCGAAAACGGTATCGGCAAATATCTGGTGATCCGGATTCTGAAAAACATACCCGATATCTTTTCCTATTTCAAAAATTGAATGCTCGCGGCTGTTTTTTCCACACACGGTGATATTCCCCTCGGTAGGAGCGAGCAAAGCGTTGAAATGTTTTACCAAGGTAGTCTTACCGCTGCCGTTGTGTCCCAGAATCGCGATAAACTCGCGTTCCCGAATGTCCAGGCTGATGCCGTCGACCGCTTTGTTCCCATTGGGATACACATGCGTCAGGTTTTCAACCTTCAAAACAGTGTCGCCGTAGCTATCTTCACGTTCCCTATCACGGGCAAGAAGTTCATTGTATTTATCAGTGTCTACCTTGAGCCCCTGCTGTGAGAAAAACTCATACCCGTCATCGGGTTTCAAAGGAAGGTCGCAATTGTCACAGTTCAGCAGTTCTTTAAAGTATTTGGGCACCTGGAGCGACATGATTCCCACTTCATCGGTAAACTCCACATCCCTCAGCACATCCAGGGGCCTGCCCTGCTTTAAAATTTCACCATCCTTCATCACGATTACCCGGTCCGCATGCAGCGCCTCTTCGGTCTCGTGTTCGATGATAACCAGAGTAAAACGGTTGCTCTGGTGCAGCTCCTTTGCAATGGTAAATATCCCCAGTTTTCCCACTGGATCAAGGTCGGTAGTCGGTTCGTCCATGCAGATAATGTCCGGATAGGTGGCCAGCACCGAGCCGATCGCCAGACGCTGTTTCTGTCCGCCCGATAAGGTGGCCGGCTGACGGTTTTCAAAGCCCTCTAACTTGACGGTTTTCAAAACCCTGCCGATTCGTTCGATGATTTCCTCCCGTGGAACTCCGAAGTTCTCCGGCCCAAAGGCCACCTCTAAATTTACATTGGTGGAAAACAACTGGGCTTCAAAATCTTGAAACACCAGCCCAATCTCTTTGGCCATCCGGCTTACGGGGTTCCCCTTCACTTCTGTTCCGTTTATCAGCACGCTGCCGTAGTATTTTCCCTTCATAAAACCGGGAATTAGACCGTTCAGACTGTTGGCAAGGGTAGATTTTCCGGCCCCGCTGGGGCCCATAATTACAACAAACTCACCCCGATCAACGGATAGCTCGAGCTCTTTTACCGCCGGTGTGGTATCCTCACCTTTATAGGTAAAACTTAAGCCCTTCACCTCTATGGCTTTTTCGCTGCTCATATTTCCTTCTCCCTCTTTATCGCTTTAGTCCGTCGATAGCCTCGGTATAAGGAGGGTATAACACCCCCTGCTCGATTACAATTGCGGTAATATTTTCGGCAGGAGTCACATCAAAGGCCGGATTGTAGACTTCTACATTATCCGGTGCCACCTGCACCCCTTCGATATGGGTGACTTCCCGACTGCTGCGCTCCTCAATTTGTATCTCCCTTCCACTGGGGCACTCGAAATCGATGGTCGACACCGGAGCCGCTACATAGAAGGGTACCTGGTAGCGCTGTGCTACTACCGACAACATAAAGGTACCGATTTTATTCGCAGCATCCCCGTTGGCGGCGATCCTGTCAGCCCCCACCACAATCAGGTCCACCTTCCCGTCCCGCATTAGGGTGGCCGCAACACTGTCGGCGATAAGCTTTGAAGGAATTCCCTCTTCCAGCAACTCCCAGGCAGTCAGCCGTGCGCCCTGCAGGCGTGGGCGGGTTTCATCGGCATAGACAAAAATATCTTTGCCCGCCTGCTGTGCAGCCCGCACAACCCCGAGGGCTGTACCCGGGCCCGGCACCGCTAGGGATCCGGTATTGCAGTGGGTAAGAATTACCGCACCGTGTGGAACAAGTTGGTTTCCATGGGCTGAAATAGCCTCACTCTTTTGAATATCCTCTCGCAGAATTGTATCCGCCGCATCTTTCAAGGCTCTGTACATGGCCTCGGTAGATACGCCTGCCTTCTCCTGGAGTACGCCGCGCATCCGCTTGATCGCCCACATCAGGTTTACCGCCGTCGGCCGGGCACTGTTCAGCAGCTCCAAGGCCGACTCCATACTGCTCTGAAATTGCTCAGTCGGCTCATCTTTAAACTGGGCGGCCGCCAACACTACTCCGTAAGCGGCTGCCGCTCCAATCGCTGGAGCACCCCTCACCACCATGTCACGAATGGCAAATTCGCACTCCAAATAGGTACTGCATTCAAAAATGGTATATTCCTGGGGGAGCTTGCGCTGATCGATAAGCCGTAACCGGCCGTCTTTGAACTCAATTGCGTCAATACGTCTCATTCCTACCTCATCTGGTCCTGTTTATTTTGAAACGAATCACATCGGGTTGAAAGTAGTCGAGGGAATAGATAATCGGCCGGCCTTCATTGTCATAGTGAAGCTGCTCCAGCAGGATAAACAGCTGGTCCTCTTCTACTCCCAGATCCTCTACCATTTCACGGGTGGGCGCTGTGGGAATTACATAGCTGACTGCTGTTTGGATATAGATGTTTTTCTCGCGCTGAAGATATCGAAACACCGATTCATCTTCGATCTCTTGAGGAATAGAATCGAAAAACCCGGCGGCCATTGTATCGACACAGTAGCTGGCAAGATTTCCGCTTGCAAGCCGAAGGCGCTTAAAGGTGATAACCCGCTCCTTCGGATCTATCCCCAGTTGCTCTACCACTTTAGTTGTCGGGAATTTTACCTCGATTCCAACCCAGCGGGTGCTCGGGATAAAACCGCAGCTTTTAATGATGTCGGTTATACTCTCCAGCTTTTCCAGGCCCTGCTCAATCTGCAGCGGCCGACGCTTTAAGAAAGTGCCCTTCCCCTGCACACGGTACACAATCCGCTCTTGCTCAAGTAAGGCTAAAGCCTCCCGTACCGTATGCCGGCTTACTTCCAGCATCTTCATCAACGTAGCCTCAGTTGGCAGGGCCTCATCGACCCGTAGGTCGCTGTTTTTAATATGGGCAAGAATTTTCTCTTTTGCGCCGTGACTCAAGGCCCCGTTTTTACTCGGTTTTCCCACTCTCTACCTCTCTGATGTTGAGCTTCAGATTAAAATGGAATTTTTGAGTTGTCAAACAAATTCTTAGTATTTTTCGAAAATAGAGGATAGTTGTAGATATATGCTCGCATTTTATGGACTATAATATCTAAGTCAGACTATTAACAGCTGAACATTGCCCTCTTCAAGGGCTTTTCGGCTGAATTCATCCAACAAGTCGTCCGTAATGATAGTGTCGAACTCATCGATATTTGCAAAGTGACACGCGGTAAAACTGTCGAACTTACTGGAATCTGCCAGAAGAATCCTCTGTTCGGCAGCTTCCAGTCCGGCCCTTTTGAGGTCGGTTTCATACTCATCCGAGCAGGTCACCCCAAGACGCCGGTGTATGCCGCCGGCGGACATAAAGGCCTTATGCACTCGGCGGCGGCGCAGCAGCTCAACCCCCTCCCGGCTTTCAAACAGCATCGAACGCCGATGAAAACGCCCGCCGGTAATGCTGATACTCATGTTTGGGCAGCTCAGCAGCCGGGTAAGTACGTTATAACTGAAGCACAGGGCGGTGCCGGTGTGATCGACGGGCAGCAGTGAGGCCAGAATCTCGATTGTCGAACCGGCATCGAAAAGCAGATCTTCCCCGACATCGATCATAGACAGTGCCCGCCGGGCAATCCGCTCCTTAGCCTCCCGGTTCTGCACCGAGGCAGTCAGCAGCGAGTAAGGCTCGCCTCCCCCCTTGGGAGCCTCGGGCAGGTACAGGAAGGTGCCCCGTATCAGCTGAATTTCCGGGTCCAGCAGGATATCTTGCAGGTCGCGGCGAATAGTCATCTCCGACACACCGAACTCATGGGCAACACTGCTCAGCTGAAGGGAGCCCGCTTCCCGTACCCGTTTCCTAATTGTCTGTACCCGTTTCTGACGATTCATTTCCACCTGCCTTCTGAGTGTACCTTTTGAGACACCGGACCCCTTTGACCAAAGCACCTTAAACTGTTAGCATTCTCACATAATTATGTTACTTTTGCAACATTTGAGAGGAGACACACATGAGTCAAGTAAAGCAGCAGCTGAGAGAGGCCATTGCTGAAGGCGGCCGCCGCATGGTAGCCCAAAAACTGACCGTCGGCACCTGGGGAAACCTGAGTATCCGCGACCCGGCGACCGGTCTGATTTATATTAAACCCAGCGGAATGCCCTACGACAGCATCACCGCCGATGATGTGGTGGTAATGAACGGCAGTTTTGAGGTGGTAGCTGGGCACAGAAAGCCGAGCATTGAGTTTAACTTTCACATTGCCATTATGAACGCCCGTTCGGATGTAAATGCGGTTATCCATACCCACCCCATCTACTCCAGTGTTTTCGGCGTCATCCAGGAGGATCTGCCGGGGGTGAGCGAGGATTTTGTCCAGCTTGTGGGCGATAAGATTATCAACTGCGAATACGCCCTGCCGGGAACTCCGGAATTGGCAAAAAATGTGGTGAAAGGCCTAGGACCGGAACGGAATGCTCTGATCGTTCCCAACCACGGCACCATTTGTGTGGGCGCCGACTTTGAAACGGCCATGAAGGTAATTCATGTGGTCGAAAAATCGGCCCACATCTATATTATGGCCAGAAGTATCGGCACACCCCACTTAATCAGTGACGAGGATATTAAGGCCATGCAGGATTTCGCCCGTAACAAGTACGGCCAGGATAAGTAGCACCTCCGGTCGGGGGTCTTACCCACCCCCGATTCCCTCCAGACGTCCCCATACTCCTCACGAAGAGCATTTTTATATAATATTATTGACATATTGCATTTTTTATACTTACATTGTTGATGTTAAAACTCATGTTTAGGGGGCTTAAGTGATAGGTTTATATATTGTAACCGCCGTGCTGGTGCTGGTTTCTTTGATTGCCGACCGGCAAAAGACGGTAAAGGGAATTAGGATCGGGGTAAAGAAGTTTCGCAAGATACTGCCGAACTATCTGAAGCTGCTGATTTTAATCGCAATTGTGCTGTTTTTTACAGAGGGACTGATTGTCCGCTACCTGGGACAGGAGAACGGCCTGCTCGGAATTATGGCGGGAATGCTGCTGGGTTCGGCCACGATGATGCCGGGCTTTATCGCCTATCCCCTGGCGGGAGTACTGGTGGAACGCGGAGTACTGTACATGGTAGTAGCCGGCTTCGTGACCACCCTGATGATGGTGGGAGTACTGACCTACCCGGTGGAGAAGGAATATATGGGCGCCAAGGGCACCATTATTCGTAACGGGGTAAGTTTTGTAATTGCCGCGGTGATCGCCCTGGCGATGGGTGTGTTCTACGGGGAGGTGATTTTATAATGAAGATATCCCCACGCACCCGCAACTACATCTACTTCGGCCTGTTTATGGCCTTTATTGCCGTCTCGTTTCTACTCAAATACGAGCCGGGCGTAGCGATGGGTAACAACTTCTATCTATTTGCCAAGGATATGGTTTTAATTCTGCCGCCGGCCTTTATTCTGATAGGCCTGTTTGATGTCTGGGCTAAACGCGAGGTAATCGAAAAGCACTTTGGTGAAACCGCCGACGCCCGGGGCTTTGTGTGGTCGATTCTGCTGGCCGCCACTACTGTGGGTGGAACTTTTGTGGCCTTTCCGGTGGCCAATGCCCTGTATCACAAAGGTGCCCGCTATTCGATGATAATGACCTATATCACCGCCGCATCCCTGGTAATGATTCCGATGAGCATCATGGAAGCGGCCATTCTCGGCCCCAAGTTTACCGCGGTGCGAATTCTGGTTTCCCTACCCCTGGTGGTAATTGGCTCGATTTTTATCGAAAAGCTGCTGCTGCGCATGAAGTACCGAATTCCCGAAGTCCAGGAAGTGCAAAAGTAGACTTGACTCGGACCGGCCCGGCCCATATCATCAGGTCTAATGAAAACCGAACCGCTACTGGACATCCACCGTATTGATGTATACCGAGGCGACACACAGGTCTTCGCCGACTTCTCACTGCAGATTGAACGGGGCTGCAGCACCGCAATTCTCGGGCCCAACGGCTCGGGGAAAACTACCTTCCTTAAGTTGTTCTCCCGAGAGCTGCATCCGGCCGCCGGGAGCAAAGGCGAAAGCTGGATAAAAAGCTACGGACGGGAGCTGTGGAATGTGTGGGAACTCCGGAAGCGCTTTGGAATTGTTTCCCACGAGCTGCAGGAGCGCTACTTGGCAGGAACCATTGGACGTGAGGTAATTCTTTCCGGTTACCACAGCAGTGTGGGCACCTCAGTTCGGCAGGAGTTCTCCAGAGAGCAGAGCCGGCAGGCCGAGGAAATTATGGACCGGCTGGAAATTACCCGACTGGCCGAGCGGCCCTTCGGCAGCATGTCCACCGGCGAGCAGCGCCGCTTTCTGTTAGGACGGGCGCTCATCCATGACCCGGAGGTGCTGCTGCTGGATGAGCCGACTGCCGGCCTCGACCTGAAAGCGGCGGCCGGATACTTTGCCATCCTGCATAAACTGATGCAGCAGGGAAAAACAGTGCTGCTGGTGACCCACCACATTCACGAGATACTACCGGGTATTGAGCGGGTGGTACTGCTGAAATCCGGGAGTGTGCTGACCGACGGACCAAAACCGGATATTTTAAGCTCCCCTTGGTTGAGCCGGTTATATGATATGCAGATAGAGGTGCACGAGTCGCAGGGCTACTACTATGCAGTACCGAACATGGATTTTACCCCGCCCTCCGATTGATTTATCAACAGATTGATTTATCCACCTAACCGGGCTACATTGTAACCACGCAGTTACTTTAAAAAGGAAGGTTTGTATGAATGATTTGCACCCCCGCTCTATCGCGGCGGCCCTGATAATTGCACTCGGCCTTGCAGTAGCCGGAGGGGCAATCGGACTTGGATTTTTCTTTAGCCGCAACACCGACCGCTATGTAACGGTAAAAGGTCTGGCCGAACGGGAAGTGGACGCGGATTTGGCGATTTGGCCGATTACTTTTCGGGTCAGCGACAACGGCTTAAACAGCTTGCAGGCCAAAATCGATACCGACCGCAGAATCATCACCGAGTTTTTACGGGCATCGGGCTTCAGTGCCGACGAAATCTCCTATGCCGCACCAAAAATTACCGATACCAGAACCGAACAAAGATACAGTAGTGGGAACGCTCCGGAAGAGCGCTACCTTGCCAATACTACCGTTACCGTGCGTAGTACCGATGTACCGCTGGTAAAGGCAAGCATGGAGGATACTGTGGGCTTGGTAGGCAGTGGAGTTATGATTGCCGCCGAAAACTGGCAAACCCCGACGGAATTCCTGTATACGAATCTGAACGATATAAAACCGGATATGATTGAAACCGCCACGGTAAATGCCCGGGAGGCAGCAGAAAAGTTTGCCGAGGACTCGGGCAGCCGGGTGGGCAAAATCAGAAAGGCTACCCAGGGCTATTTCTCAATCTCCGACCGCGACCGCAACTCCCCGGATAAGAAAGTAGTAAGAGTAGTGACCACGGTTGAGTATTTTTTGATTGACTGAGGCACTTTCAAAAACTAAAAGCGAAATTTTTTGAAAAGCCCTGGGCTAAGTGGATTCCCTCAATTAATAGAGATGGCCCATACGCAGCTTTTTGGTTTCCATATAAAAACTGTTATGCTGGTTCGGCTCAATTTCAACCGGCTCACGCCGGACTATCTCTATTCCCGCCTGCGTTAATTTGTCCACCTTATCCGGATTATTTGTAAGAAGCGCCACACTTTTTATACCAAGTGCACGAATTATTGCAGCTCCCGCGGTATAGTCCCGGGCTTCGGCGGGGAAACCGAGAAACTCATTCGCCTCCACTGTATCCAGACCTTCATCCTGCAACGAATAGGCCTTTAGTTTACTCAAAAGACCGATACCACGCCCCTCCTGTTTGAGGTAAATCAGAACCCCCTTACCCTGCCGGGCGATATACTTTAGGGAAGCCTCCAATTGATCGCCGCAGTCACAGCGCAGTGAGCCGAGAACATCGCCGGTGTGGCATTCGGAATGAACCCTCACCGGACATTCAGTGCTGCCGGCAACCTCGCCCTTCACCATTGTACCTACACACGTGAATTGACCAAAATCCACACCTGGTTTGACCAATTTTTTAACTTTTTTCCACACCTGGTTTGACCAAATTTCCGTGTTTTACTCTGCTTTAACAAGTATTTTCGTGTCACTTTTATTGAAATATAATCCCCTCAGATCTCAAAGAGTTTTTAGGAATGCTCAATGTGCCGTTTCCATAATAGGCGTTGATTAATCCGCCTGTCATTACTCTAAAACCGAATAATCCAGCTCCAGTTGCCTCTCCTTGATGAGCGTTTATCTTTCCACATTCTACCGCATTAAATCCATAATCTGAACAATTAGAGACGTCAACTGAAATTGCATTAACCGAGCTCGCTCGGAGACAGTGAACTCCGAAAAAACAATTCTTTGCTTCGCCTCCACTAAAATTAATACTGGAAGCACTGTTGGCAAGGACACCGATTGCTGCATTTGAAAATTTAGCACTAAGAGCATCTGCGTACGAACCGTTTTCTACATATAACCCATATCCGTCAGTTACATCTATTACTCCAGCCCCTACCTCCACAATCACTCTTCCTCCATTATTTGCATAAATACCAACAACTGACGTACTCACGCTGTTATCCATGCTAAATAAACAATCAATAGCAGGAAGCGACCCTCCCTGTTCTACTCCAAAAGCAGGTAATTCATAATTCATTTCACTAACAAGTGACGCACGATTTATTGTTACTTGAGAGTCTTCACTTATAATTCTAATCCAAGATAAATTCACGCCTTTGACCAGAACCTGTTCTTCCATTACAAAGCCGGATTTTAGTTTCACAGTAGCAGAAATTCCGCCTGCTTCATATACAGGTACGTAGCCAGTAAGGAATTTAAGTGCCTCGTTGATTGTAAGAAAGTCTCCTGAAACCCCTACTGTTACCTCAATGTTAGCAGCGAGCTTCGCTGGATAATTGCGAACTGATACATCGTTTAAGTCGGCATGTCCGTCACTGTTGAGACGAAACCCACTTATGCCTTCTTGGTAATTATCACTTTCAATCAATCCGCCGTTTTTTATGGTTATCTGCTTTGAAAATAAAGAAACAAGATCAATCAAAACCGTCTTCAGGTAACCGCCCTCGATCACCGTACTTCCCAGTTTTGATAACTCAACCTGGTTCTCGAAAGCGAGGCTTCCCAAGGTGTCAAGAATGGATTGAGATATATCCTCTCTTGCTTTCACCGCCAGCTTATCAGTAGTGACAAGCCCAGTTCCTGCGGCTTTCAACATATACAGAGTTTTTACATCGGCAGGAGTAAGTAGGTGCAGGTACGCTCTCAGTTCTGCTATGCTTGCATGAAAGAAATATAAGTCTACCGTCTTTTTGTACTGCGTTCCAACAAATAAGGGCATTTTCTTACCTACTCAGGCTTAGGAAATAGAGACTTAATCTCTTCGACGCGCTGCTGCCATGCGTCGAGTCCATGCTCTGTGATATACTCAACCTGGGATGCGGGGGACCCGTAACGACACACCCTTCTGGCGGCATAATACTCAGCTTCCGCTGCCTGAATTTCCTCCTCTGTAGGCTCATACTCAGCTTCAGAATCTTCAGAAGTATTTTCGTAGATCAGCTCTGAGCGAATTGCACGACGAGCATCCACATCCTGGCCGTTGAGATACATTTTTTCGATGTATTTATGTATCATTGTCTCCTCCTATTTTTGCAGCATCAAGAACACTGCAGGTAGTCTGATATCCGTTACAATGTTTCATATAACCCAGGAAGCTCATAAGGGTCGCCTTATACTGTTCCATGTTGACCGGTCGGCGAGCAAGTTTTTTCAGCCGGCGTTTGGCCCTTTTTACGTTTCTTTTCCTCGGAAACACTTTATCTCTGAAAATTCGATAACCACAATAATCGACTCCATGACTGATTGGAATTACCTGGGTTTTTGGATTGAGATCAAGCAATAACACACTGTTCAAATACTCTTCAATAACGTCTCGAATATGTTTTAACCAATCTTTATCATCGCTGAAAATGAGAAAATCATCCATATATCGAATGTACTGTCCTATTCCAAGCTCGTCAGTTATGAAATGGTCGAGCTGATCAAGGTAGATGTTGGCATACAACTGGCTTGTAAGATAACCGATCGGCAGTCCTCGATTGCCGATCATACCACTGTCGACGATTGTGTCCATCAACCAGAGTGTATTTCTGCACCTAATAGTTCTCCGGTATTGTGTCTTTAGCACATCGTGGGCGATCGAAGGGAAGTAGGATTTGATGTCCGCTTTCAACACATATTTGTTTTTGGGAAAGCTATTAGAGCGCGAACGTACCATCTGCTTTACTTCACGAAGCACAAACCCGGTGCCTTTTCCGACCCTGCATGCACAGGAGCGGTTAATAAATTTCCTCTCAAACAGAGGCTCGATAATCCGTACCAAGGCATGATGCACCACCCGGTCATAAAACACCGGCGCCGATATCGGCCTGACTTTTGGTTCACGAACGACAAAATGCCGAGGATCGAGCGGCTTCCACATCCTCCAGATAAGCTCGTTTTGAATCTGAATCAAATTCTCTTCGATGTGCTCAGAAAAGGAGAGCACCTGTCCTCTATAACGCTTGCCGCTCCGCGCTTCATGATAAGCAGCAAGCAAATTCTCCCAAGAAACAATCGACTGAAACAAATTGTTATACGTTTTTGGCATAAAAAGCTCCTGAGCCACGTTCCGGGCGACGCCCATACTTGCCGCCCAGGGCAATTGTTTGTTTCCCCTTAGGGAGGAGTATAACTCCTTTTCAATTGTGCACTGCGACAGGTCCTTGAACCTGTCGGTCCGGCGTAATTGTAGAGCGGGGCGAAACCCGATGTTCGTGTTCGAGTTCGACCGAAGGTTATTGAGATTCAGAGCGCCCAACCCGGCGTTCGACCCGTTGTTCCAGTTGCCCCCACGGAGCGGCATGCGCCACATAAGACAGCTATACCCCTTTATTTGTAGCGGACATCCATCCGCCTATCAGCTTCCCAAGCTCCACGTTTATCCCGCTCCAATGCTCGTATTTCTTTGGCGGGAGAAACCTCAGCCTGTAACCAGCTCTCACAAGCACTCTAAGTCGCGCAAGTGCATGATCAGCTTTCTCGATATTTTTATACCGCGCGCTTTTAGCTCTCATTGCGTTGGCTCTCAACAGCCATGTACCGATCTCCCACATAGCTTCCCTGGTCTCTGCAGCCAATGCGAATTTTTCCGACTTCGGATATTGTTTTAGCGCGATGTATCCGTAATCAACCATATCTTCCCATTTTTGTATTACCCGCATTTCTTTTGCTGGCATTTCCTATCTCCTTCAAAAGAGTCAGAGTCCCGGAGGACAGAGGCGCCTACGGC
>JAIPFV010000039.1 GCA_021736475.1 Spirochaetia bacterium
GGAGCTGCGGTGCTGTCCTGACTTCGGGTTTGTCGTTGTGTATCCGACGCCGCAGCAGTACCACCTTCGGCAGCCGCTTCCGGGCTCCGTTTTGGTCGGCTGGGACGATTATAATTTTCGAAGTTAACTCTTTCTCCCCTTACCGGGGCGGGTTTAGGAGGTCCTTTGCGAACAGGGGTTTCTTGTTCTCCTGACGCACTTGGGGCAGAGGGAGTACTTTGTTCTTCCTTTGACGCGGGCTGAGAGCGTTCCGCCGTTTTTGCTTTGCGCTCCTCACGCTCTTTATGAGCTTTTACTGACTTCGTGTCATCTGTAGAAGGCGTTTTTTTCTTTTTGCGAACTACTACGACTTTCTTTTTTTCAGATTTACCTTCCGATTTACCTTCCGATTTACCTTCGGACTTTCCTTCTGATTTTCCTTTCGAAGACTGTGCTGCCGGAGTCTTTTTATGCTTAATAAGAGTCGCTTTTGGTTTGTCTTGTTTTTTTTCCTGTTCCTCTGCCATATATTTCCTTCTAAATCTCCTATTCTTCTTCTACTTCCTCTTCGACTTCAAAGCTTAACCCGACGCCGCAATTTGGGCAAGAGGTCATCTCAGTTGTGATTGCATGTCCGCATTCCGGACACTCATACACCTCTTCCTCTTCATACTCGTCAGCAGGCTCTGTGTCAACTGCTTCCTCTTCAACAGGCGCTTCTTCGGCAGTTTCCTCTTCGTACTCTTCCGTTTCTTCGGGAACTGCTTCGCCCTCCTCTTCATATTCCTCTTCCAAGTCCTCTTCCGAACTTGGTTCTTCAATTATATCAAGATTTTCAGAAATGATCGACTGGATAGTCTCAACATCCTGGGTAGTTATTCCCTCTAATTTTGCTAGATCTTCCGGATCAAGCTGAACTAATGTTTCTATCAGTTCAATCCCGTTTGCGTACAGAAGTTCCGCCAGCCGCTCAGAGATACCCGGGAGTTCTGCAATCGTAGTAATCTCCTCTTCCGTTTCAATATCTGTGAACAGGGCATTCAGTTCCTGCTTGTTTTGTCCGGCGATATCGAGCTCTGCAAACTGATCTTCTGTCTTTACATCGATATTCCAGTCTACCAGGCGGTTTGCAAGGCGAACATTTAAACCTTGCTTGCCGATAGCCAGTGAAAGCTGGCTGTCCTTGACCACAGCCAGAGCTTGTCGCTTTGACTCGTCCAAAATATACACATTTTCAACTTCCGCAGGTGAAAGTGCATTTTTTATAAACAACCGGGGGTCTGTTTCGAATTTGAGTATATCGATTTTTTCCCCTTCGAGCTCCCGGACTATGGACTGTATTCGCACACCCTTCATTCCGACACAAGCTCCTACCGGATCAATGTCATCACGGTTTGAGTAAACTGCCAGCTTGGTTCTGTAGCCGGGCTCACGAACAATTTTGAAAATTTCAACGGTCTTGTCGTATACCTCCGGGACTTCCAGCTCAAAAATTCGTTTTACAAACTCCGCATGGGTACGCGATAGCACAATTTGAAGCCCAGTGTTGGATTTATTTACCTCGTAAATCAGCGCCTTAATTCGGTCGTTCGGTCGATATACCTCACGGGGCGATTGGTAACGTTTAGGCATGATGCCTTCTACTTTGCCCAGATCGACAAAGATATTACCGTTGCGCTCGCGTTGATAATACCCAATAATCATCTCCCCCTCTTTTTCCTTATATTCCGAATAGAGGGTATCCTTTTGGATTTCCCGCAGGGTCTGCTTTGCCTTTTGCTTTGCACTTTGTACCGCAATACGGTCAAAACTCTGAGGGTTGACCTCGATCAGCAGTTCATCACCGACCTCGCATTCATCGTTATATTCTAAAGCCTCATCCAGATCAATTTCTGAAACAGGGTCTTCTACTTCTTCCACAATCTCTTTCTGCGCAAAGATTGCAACCTCCGACCCGTCATCGCTAAAACGTACCACTGCGTTGTCACTGGTACCAAATTTCTTCTTATATGCAGCGAATAGAAAGTCCTCTATGGTTTTGCGCACAAGGTCTTCCGGAATTCCGCGATCCTGTACCAATCCGCGAATTGCATCGGCTAATCCTGACGTCATTTTATTTTTTTATCCTCCTGCGAAAATGCCAACTTGGCTTTTTTTATATCCGGCAGGGAGATGGCAATTTCTCCTTGCTTTGTAAGAAGTTGTACTTCCTTTTCATTCCCACCGAGTATTGTTCCGCTTAGCCAATCATCTGCATCTTGCATCATAATTCTGACCGGGCGGTCTATGAATATTGGAAACTCGGTTCCGTTCTTGATTTTTCGGGTTACCCCCGGAGAGGTCACCTCGAGATAAACATCTTCCGACTCTTCTATAAGTTCTATTCTTGGTTGTATGGTTTTATGTACCAATTCACAATCTGCGAGTCCTATACCTTTGTAGTGATAAATGACTACTCGTATCTGTAAGCGATTCTTGGTCGCTTGACGGGACAATTCAACAACTGAATATCCCAGACCCCGGATTACAGGTTCAAGCTCCGCATACAATTCGCTTTCGTTAATCTTCCATTCCATTATATCATAAAAAAGGAGTCCTGAAACGACTCCTTTTTACCTCCGTACCGTTCTACTGTTACAATTAATGTACCATCGCTTAGTTAAATAGTCAATACGGGGCTAATGCCAAGGTAAGGGCATAAATCTTTGTGTTTCCTCCCTGTTTCAACACCCGGGAACACTCATCGATTGTTGCACCGGTTGTATACACATCGTCAATCAAAAGAATTTTCCGGGGTAATTCTGCTGGGCTACAAGTACAGGTTATGTTGCCGGAGAGGTTCAGCATTCGCTGGGCATAATTCAACTTCTTTTGTGAGGAACCTCCGGTACGGCTGAGTATTTTTGCAGTATCCAATGAATATTTCTGACTGAGATTCCTGCGAATCAACTCCATCTGGTCCCATCCACGGCCGCGAATAGAACTCCCCCGGGAAGGTACCGGTACAATGAGGGGGGGCTGAGAAAATTTATGCTGAACCGCTTCGTAGAGCAGCTGTGCCCAAAGAAACGATAGAGAGGATACGGACTGGAACTTGTAGGCTTTCAGTAAATTGCGTGCGATGCCCTTATACATAAAAAGGGAACAGTGTGAGCTGTAATAGTGCTGCCTTGTGCGGCAGGAGAGGCAGCTGCCCCTTTCCGATATAAGAGGCATTCCGCAGGTCCTGCATATGTCCGCGTCCCTTATCGATTCTTTTCGCAGGTCCCCTACACAGCAGCTGCAGATACCCATTTTCATCCAGGGCTGCTGCAGGAGCGGCTCACCGCAGAGGCTGCAGCGCAATGGATATACGGGAAGTAAAAAATTAAATAGCCAATTCACGGGTGTCCTCCTCTATTCTATAAGAGGAGGCTCCGACCTATTCTGCTTCAAGCTCCGACTTCCAGCGGGCAATTTTGTTTAATGCTTCGATTGGAGGGGTCGAGTTTATGTCAACTTGACGGATTTCTGCCATAAGCATCTCCGACACATCAAAGAGTGATGATTGTTGTGTTCTATTCCTACCGGCTGCACGGGACCGACCTGAGTGAATTTGGTCAGCGGGTGGTTGTAGAGACGGCAGGGTGTTCTCCAGCTCTCCGAGGGACGCCAGGATATCGGCAGCCCGATCCAATACAGATTCAGGGAGACCCGCCAGCTTCGCCACATGTAACCCGTAGGAGTGGCCTGCGTTCCCTGGCCGTACTTTTTTAAGAAACACAATCTCCCCCTGGTCCTCTTTTACCTCAAGGTACAGATTCTGGATAGCATCGTTCTTGAGGGAAGTTAACTCATGGTAATGAGTGGCAAACAGGGTTTTAGCGTGCTGTTGTAAGAGAAATTCACTCACCGCCCAGGCAATTGACAGTCCGTCATGGGTGCTGGTACCGCGACCGACTTCATCCATGATTACCAGACTGTGTACTGTTGCCGAGTTCAGAATATAGGCAGTCTCATTCATCTCAACCAGAAAAGTTGATTCTCCCCGGGCAAGGTTATCGGAGGCACCAACTCGGCAGAATATTCTGTCTACCAGTCCTATACTTGCCTCTTCTGCCGGTACAAATGACCCAATTTGCCCAAGCAATACAATTAGGGCCGTTTGCCGCAAAAATGTGGATTTGCCGGACATATTCGGCCCGGTAATAAGTGCAAAACTCTGGCCACCCGAATGTAAGCTCATTGAGTTGGGAATAAAAGAACCCGGAGCATCATGGTATTCAACTACCGGATGTCGTCCCTCGGTAATATTGATTTCAGCACCTTCGTGGAGGTTCGGTTTGCGCCAGCCGTGTACTGTGGCTGCATACGCAAGGCTCTGCAGGCAGTCAAGGGCCCCTACACTCTTAGAAAGCGAGAGAAGTTGTTCAATGTATTCGCGAACCTGGCTGCGAAGGGCTATAAACAGCTTTTTTTCAAGCTCGACTATCTGCTCCGCAGCATTGTTCAGGCTCTCCTCCAATTCATTTAGGCGGTTTGTCGTAAAGCGTTCACTGCCAACCAACGACTGACGTTGAATAAAGTGTTCCGGAACCCGCTCAAGGTTGGACTTGGTAACTTCCAGAAAATGTCCAATAATTTTGTTGTACTTTATTTTCAGGTTTTGAATACCTGAGTTCTGTCGTTCACTTTCGAGATACTCGTTCAACACTCGGCTGCTGTTTTGCTTTAACTCGCGCAGCCCATCAAGCTCAGGGCTGTACCCTGCTCGGATCAAGCGCCCTTCAGTCAAATAGATCGACGGGTCTTCGTGAACTGCACTTTCAAGCAGATCAATGAGAGCATCTATACGGGTGTAGTCAATGGGATCTGTATCAAGGGTTTCGAGAGCTGCTTGAGGAGGAAGCAAGGTTGAGAGTTCACGAACCTGCTCCAGGGAGTTTTGGATTGCCAGAAGATCCTTCGCATGGGCTTTGTCTAAGGCAATTCGCGAGGTGAGTCGCTCTATATCTCTAACCCCGGCCAACCGGCTGCGTAGCTGTGAAAGGATCATCTGGTCTTTATAAAACAGCTCTACGTGGTTCAGGCGCTGCTCCAGGACAGAGATATCCCGAAGCGGATGCAGTAAGCGGCTGCGTAGGGCTCTGGCGCCCATTGCAGTCCGGGTGTGATCGATTACCTCTAAGAGGGTATAACTGCGGCGACCGTCGGTCATGTTTGAAACCAGCTCCAGATTCTTCTGGGTTGCTTCGTCTATGCCCACAAATGCCTGGGGCTGTATGCGGCGTATACTTCGTATGTGGGCGGCCGCATGCTTTGCATTCTCCTCGATGTATTCAAACAGTACCCCGCAGGCACTGAGAACTGGATCATTTTCTTCAAATCCGAAGCCTTTGAGGTTATGCACTCCAAAAAAGCGCAGCAGATGCTCGTATGAGCCGGCTGAATCGTAGGTCCAGTCTGGATAACGGTTCAGAACGAGGTGGGATTTCCCGTCAAAAAAACGCGCCAGAGCCTCGCGCTGTTCAAGCAGGGATTCCTGCAAAAGTACCTCAGTCGGATCTAAGCGGCTTAACTCTTCCCGCACCAGTTCGTCGTTAGGCTGAAAGGGAAAATCGCGGACCCCGCACTCCCCGGTAGAAATATCGATGTAACAGAGGGCAATGCCCTGCTTGAAAGAACCAATCGACACCAGATAGTTATTCTTGTGTCGGTCAAGATAATCCTCTTCGGTAATGGTGCCGGGAGTTACAATTTCCACCACTTCTCGTTCGACAATTCCCTTTCCCTTTTCCGGCAAGGTGGTTTGTTCGCAAATGGCTATCTTTTTACCTGCCCGCAGTAAACGTGGAATGTAAGAGTTGGCGGCATGATATGGAATCCCGCACATGGGAATTCCGTTACGCTTTGTAAGGGTGAGGTTAAGCAGCTGGGATACCTCTTTGGCATCCCGGTTAAACATTTCGTAAAAATCGCCAAGGCGAAAAAAGAGGATCGCATCGCTGTTTTGCGATTTAATCCTCTTATACTGCCTCATCATTGGAGACTCGTCAGCCATATACACCTCGGCCGATGTTATCGGCGTAGATACTCAAGTACTTTCTCAGTAATTTCAACCTCATAGTTGTAATAAAGAATGTTGGGGTCTTTTTTTCGCAGTACAATTGAAATCCCCTCCTGGTCGGCTACATTCTCAACTGCCCGCAAGATTTCTTTGGAAAAGCTGGAGGAAGTTAACAAATTACTTTTTTTGTTTTCAATCCGTTCGCTCATAATGCGATTGTACTCTTTCATGTACTCCTGCTTTTTGTTAATTTCCTGTTCAAGCTGCAGAGATTTCTGTTGCTCCCCAGCTTCGAGGGCTTCCAGTTTCTGCTGTTCAAGTTGGTTTATCTCTTCCTTTTGCTCTTCAATAGTTTCTTCGGTCTTTTCCACCATCCGGTCAATTTCGCGCCAGGCGGAGGACTCCTGAAAATAGTCCGACACAATTTTGGTCAGGTCAACTACCCCTACCATAGTCAGCTTCGCCGCTCCGGCGAAACTGACAGCTACAAAGAATATCACTGCTGCCAGTGCAATTTTTTTCACGTTCTACTCCTTCTACATAAGATCAATATTGATGGTAAGTACCAAACGCCAGCCCGATTCAGGATCGTCAGGATCGCTAAAAATTGGTCCGCCTTCCCATAATACGTTTCCCTCGTTATCGAGTTTAAATAATTTTGTCAAATAGAGCCCTAAAGGAAGGTTAGGTATGGTAAAGCGAATACCTCCTCCGTAACTGAAGTAGTAGCTCTCAGGTGAGTCGGTAATTAGTCCGAATTGTGATCGATCTTCCCAAAAACCGGTAGATCGGAAGAAAAGATCGGACCACAATACCTGCTCGGCGATTGGTATACGAAACTCCAGCCAGTTATCCCACATCGCCTGACCGTTAAACTTTCGTGGCCAGCCGCGGGCAATATTCATTCCATCAGTATAAAGCAGATAACTGGTACTTGCTTCCACACCCTGTGTCCATGAACCATTATCGTTGTAAAACTGGGGGAGGATAAACGAGAGGGAGCTGTGCAGTACGAATACTGTTTTCAGGTTCCAGTTGTCCAGTACCGGTACATCCAGGAGGGTGTGGAAAAACTCAGCTTTGGTCTGGCTTTTTATATAATGGCTTATACCGCCCAGCAGCCCTCCTCCATAAGTGAGGGTTTGTCCGAAGTAGTAACCCTTGGAAGGAGCAAAAATGAAATCGCGGGTATCCCAATAGGCCCGTGACCACCACCGGTTGTTAAACCTCCACTGATTCAGGTTTTCACGGACCGCCGGGTTATAAGGACGGTAGAGTCCCTCGTCATAGTCAATAAAAGAGAGACCTGTACGGACACCGGTTGCAGTCCCCAAGCGCCCTTTATTCAGGTGCCAGGTATATCCGGTTGAAACTCCGGTAGAGAACTCCCACTCGTCGTATTCCATCAAATAGGCATCATCGATGGTTTCACCGTTTTCCAGGGCATCCTGGTACTCTTGATACGTGTCGTAGGGATCCGGAGCTGCTTGACTGTTGTCGTATTCGTCCTTGGTAAAACGTTGGTCCTGAATATCCTGTCGTACATCGGTGTTCTTGGTGTGTTCTATATCAAAATCGATGCCTCCGGACATCCGCCGGCCAAACAGCCAGTTGGTGTTATATCCAAAGTTCAGGTTTTGCCGGTTGCCGGAGAGTTCGGTTCCAATAGACAGCTGTTCGCCGAGGCCCCGAAAGTTGTTGTCGTTCCAGCGCAGAAAACCGATTACCGGAAACTCACCGGCCTGCCCTGTAAAGGTGATTCCAAAGTTGATGTTGGTGGTTTTAGCTTCTTCAACGTTGATAACCAAGTCCATCAAACCTTCGGCGCTTCCATACGGGGTTTCCGGGGCTACATCGGCAAAGAGTCCCGTGTTGTATAGATTTCGCATACCGGTAATAACCTTCTCTTTGCTGAAAATGTCTCCGGTTTCAAAGGGAATTTCGCGATATATTACCTTGTCCTTCGTTTTCTGGTTGCCCTTAATTAAAATATTTTCAATGTGGGCACGTCCCTTCTCTACGATAGTGATGGTATATGAGACTGTTCGGTTTTCAGGATCGCGCTGTTCCTGGCGTCTGATATCATTATAGATATAGCCGTCATTGTAATACATATCGCTAATGCGGGCAAAACTTTGCTGCAGCTGATTCAGATTGAGGGTTTCCCCTTCTTCTAAGCTGACTCTGTTGGATAACTCTTCATCGCTAAAGAGTTTATTCCCCTCGAACTCGATTCCGCCAAAGGTCCATTGAGAGCCCTCTTCAATAAAAAAAGTTAATTCAAGGAAGTTTCTGTTTCCCTCCGTGTCTATTACTTTCCGTTCAACCTCAACAACTTGGGCATCAATGAATCCTCGCTGCCGGTAATACTCTTCAATGTTTGTCTTGTCCTGTTCAAGCTGATTCTGCTTAAATACACCGCTGTGAAAAAAAGATTGTTCCTTGGTCGCAAGCTGCTTTTTAAGGGTATCATTTGACGCGAAGGTGTTTCCGGAGAACTGAATTGAGCGAATCCGGGTTTGATTCCCCTCTTCAATCGAAAAAATTACCTTCACGGTATTCTCTTCCTCATCCACTTCAGTCTTGGAGGAGACTTCTACGTTTGGAAAACCCTTCTCCAGATACAGGTCTTTTATAGCATTCTCGTCTACAGAAAGCTTGTTTTTGGTCAGAATGTCATCGCGCTTGAGGAGTATCGTGTCTAGAATCTCTGAATTGCGGACATTATTGTTTCCGTTAATTACAATCTCATCAATTATCGGCCGTTCTTCAACAGTAAAAATTAATACAAGCTTTTCCCTCGCCGAAGTCCGCGAATCTGCCTCGGCTTGTATCCGGGAAAAATAATTGAGTGCATACAACTTACTCTGGAGATCCATAAACAGGCTGTCGGAAAAGTTCTTACCGATAAACGGTTTTACAATGGGGTCTAGCTCGTTTTGGTCCACATGCTGTAGGCCTTTAAATTGAATATCGGCTATCGGCTTGTCTATATACCAGGCCTGGTCTTCCTGAGCGGTGAGACCAAACAGAACACTGGTAAAAAGTATGATTGCTAAGCAGCCTTTGCGCATATAATCTCCCTCGTTAAAATATATTAGTATGAGTAATCCCATGATAAGCCAATACTTGTATTCTCAATACTATTGAGCGGATCAACAAAGTCCGGGCTTATAGATAAGTTAAGCAAGAAAAGAGGAGTTTTCCATTCCAACCCAACTTCCATGGTAAAGTTTAACTCATCTTGCTGAAATTCTCCTACAGAAAGTGGTTCCTGCTGTATTTGAAGCAGGGCTTCGAAAAACAGATCATTTCCCAGATACTTTCCCAAGAACAGGGTGGTATTGTCAAGATACCTACCCAAGGTTACATTCTCCTGTGGGTCCTGGGTAATATTCTGATTCAGGACTCGTTCAAGGATTATATTTTGAACCATTTGAGTTCTTAAAGAAAAAAGATCCAAATTAAATACATCTTTCACTTGCTGTTCAAAGGTCCTCACTACACTAAATTGACTGAAAATATCACCAGTTAACAACAACGCGGAAGTCAAATCTGTCTGTGTTCCGGAAAACTGGGTATACAGATTTGCCCCCAGTATATTCGCAATTTCCACAGTACTCAATGCCGGTTGAGACACAAATCGTGGGGTAAAGCTGCTTAAGGGTTCATTATCTACTATCAGAGAAATGGTAACTGGACGTCCGCTGTTGTCAATCTCTTTGATCTCCGCATCTACCCTCAACAGGGGGTCAAAATTGTTTTCATTCTCATTGAAAGTTATCATCCCCTCTTTTATATAAAAACTACGCTGAAAATAATACAGTTCCCCCCCCTGCATGCTCACTTCCCCGGTAAGCCGGAAGGTATTGGTGATGCTTTCAAAATATATATTAACTGTTTGATCCGGTTCTGCAAATGCCTGTAAAATAGGCAGGTTTTTACGCGGCCAGAGAAACTCTACGCGCCTTCCGGTTTTGATACTCAGATCGACAACCAAAGGAGTCTTTGGTCTTATATCAACAGTTTGTTTATCCTCTAGGGTAATCACACTATTGCGGGCGGTAAGATCACCTTGAATGAGGTTGTGGTCGACGCCTTGTTGAAAAATAAATGTACCTAGGGCATAGGCATCAACGTTGAGACCGGAGGCCGCCTCTTTATAGATAACATGAACCCCTTCGGGATGCATCGTAACAACCTCTATTCTGATATTAACGGGTGTCCAGCGATCGAACTCAAAACCGCCCATGAACTGAGCCTGTCGGCCTCCGGTACTTACTCTCACAGGCTGAACTGTGGCTTCTTTTCCCTCAAAATCAATTCTGGTACTAAAAGGATCGATTGGCTCTGCAACAAACTTTACGTCTCCGCTTAATCCCTGAAGCTCAAGGGTACCGTTGAATTCAGGATCGTTCATAGCCCCGTCTATCAGAAGGTCTCCAGTGAGAAAGCCGGAGTTAAACGCTATAGCATCTACTCCAAACATTTCGATCAGGTTCGCATCGATATAAATATCATCGATTTTTGTAAGGAAGTCTTCCTCTGAAAGGTTTCCGCTTCCGTCAAATTGAACAGGCAATGGGTCCGAGAGGGAGAGTTGATAGGCTCCGGTTTCTTCGAACACTCCTTGCACCGCATCCTCAGGACCGCCGCTGAAACGTAGTGTACCCTCTTCCCGAAGGGCCTGAAAGTACCAGCTGTCCCTCTGCTCACCAAGCAGCTCTATTTGTTCAATAGCAAGCTGTGCCGATATATCGGCAGTGCCGAGCTTTTGCAAATCAAGAGGTTCCTGTATGTCCTCGGCGTTACCAGTAAGATTGATATTGGCGGAGACCCTTTTTCGCGAGAATATACTGCTATATTCTCCCTGTAAGGCGAAACTGCCTGAAGTAAAATCGAATTCAGCTCCGGTTCTTTGCAGTAGATGGGAGCGGTATTCAGCGTGGATATAATTGAGCTCCAGTAACTCCTCATTATAACGCCCGACTACTTCCAGCAGCAGCGGGCCGTTACGAAATTCCCCCTCATCGAGGTTTACTTCAAAGTTGATATTAGGGTTCTGAAACGTTCCGCTTATATCGACGCTGCCGGAGAGCAATCCTTTTACCGGAATCTCACGTATTCTGGACAGGGGAGCAGCTTCTACCTGCAGGTTTGACTGTAATCCCGACTTATTTCTACGGGCAATTAGTCGATACATTTCCGTTTCATTTTCATTTGTCAAATTGAGCAGCACATTTCCTTGAAACGGGTTTAAGGATTGATATTCAATATCTAAATTTCCATTTAAAATTGATATACCGTCGGAATATTTCAGTGTATTTACATGGAATTCATCCGGCCGCATACTTCCGGATACCTCTATCTGGTTCTCCGCTGGAAATTGAGGCAGGTCCCGCAAAAGCATCTGTTTTACCTGCACGTTCCAATTATCGTTTGTACGGTACACGCCTCTCCCTCGAAAAGTAATTTCGGATATTCCTTCCTCCCTAAGCGGCAGTGGTAAGCTATCCATTTTCGCGGAGAAGGCTGTAAACTGCGGTTGTATTACCAATCCAAGATACAAGCCGTAGTTTCCTCGTACCACCAGGGTGTTACCCTGATGAAGCTTTCCGCTTAATTCATAATAAACGGAATTAACAGAAACAGAACTAGCAAAGTCATAGGTAGCGTCGGACTGTCGGGTAAGTTCAATATCCCCTCCAATGCTATAACGGCCAATGTTCAGATCGGCGTTTTCTATCTTCAAGCGTTCATTATTCCCGTTTATCGTTCCACGGGCTATCTCTCTACCATCCGCGCGGTTTACTATGATCGGTAGTAGAGAAAATGAAAAACGATCAAAATTGGTTGTCAAATACGCCTCTGTTGTTACAAATAGCGGCAAATCCAGTAACGATCTGCGTATTTGTTGAGGTACAAACTCTCGTATAGTAGCTGCAGTCGGCATATCTTCAGTTGACACCAAAATTTCAAGAAAAGGATTCTCTGAAAATACGTAGGTGCCATCTACAGTAATATTCCGAATGTCACTATCAGCATCTTCAGCACGCCACAGGTGGTGCGCTGCGGTTACTTCAAAATCAATTTCCTCTGAGCTCAAGGAACCGTTAATAAGAATATCTTTGATTTCAATTGAATCGATTGTAATGGAGGTTGAACTGACAGTGAACTTATCTCGGGTTCCCTTAATCGATGCACCGCCCTGGAGGGTTTTATCACCGATAGCCAGCTTCTGTACATTGACAGCCCCTGTAGCAAAGGGCTTCTCAAATTGTACCGTTCCACGGTAGTTCGCATCTACTTTTGGAGAGCTCAGTGCCAAGTAGTCAAAAACGGCAAATTCATCGGTACCACTGACTTTCGTGCTTATACTAACCGGAAACGGCAAGAACTCGTTTTCCGCGCTCACCTCTAACTGGCCGTCATATTCGAGCTTACGATTTGAAAAGGAATAGCTGAAATTGGCGGTACCACTTACAGCGGAATTAAGCCAGGCCGAATAGGGATAGAGGTCGTCCCGGGGCTCAATGTTTTGAATAGGAGAGAACTCTTTTGCGGCAAACTCTATCTGAATACTTTCGGTATCCGGCAGGTAATCAATCTTAAAATCCCAGGGGGAGCGGTCCTCAATTTTTCGGACGCTCACTGCTTCGTCCTGTTGTTCAATCTCTAAGGTGAGGCTGTTGAATGCCAGTAAGTTTGAAGAGAACTTATCCAGGGTAACCTGGGAGGAGATCAGGCCATTTTCAGTAGAATATTGACTGTTTATCTCGAAATTGCTCTGAGCTGTTTTTAAGCTGCTAAGCCCAACAGGAATTCTTCGAATAAACTCGGCTGTAGAGTTACCTTCTGCTTCAATTTGCAGACGCTCGTTCCGGCTGGAGAGGGTGAAGGACAGCCCCTCTATGATCAGGGATAGCTCCGGAGTGCGGTAGTTTATGCTTATATTTCGTCCGCTGATTTTTAGTTGCTCCGGAAGATCAGGGGGTGTTCTATCTTTTGTTCCAGCAAGCTCGGCTTCGGATGGACCTATCAAAGAATTAATTCTATCGATTAACCCTTGATCATTTACCCGGTCAATGGAAAAGCTTGAATTGATAAGCCTAATTTCTGTTACCGCTGAAAACTTTTCACCTTTAATTAAAGACCAAAAATCGTAATAAATCCTCACTTTACCAATATCCACGTTTTTAGGTCCATTCGGAGTGAAGGTCTCAATTGTTACATTACGAACCTCAAGATAGAGAAGTAGAGACGGTGATATGCTCTGATAACTGATTGATCGGTTGAGGCTTTCCTCCAGCGAAGTGATGGCATCCTGCTTTAACGCACTCATGTATGCATCAATCTTAGATTGAACAGGCAGCAAAACTATCACAGTCAGTATAAGCAGTAGTAAAAATATAAGTGTAGGCAACGGCTTGATAGTCCGTATATGCAGTTTCAGTTAAATCACCTCGCTTCAGCTACTTCAATAGTTTCGCATGCCGCTGTGCGGCAACCGAAACGATGAAAATAGCCGTATACGGCTATTTTCTTAATAGATTAGTCAATCATCTTAAATTTACATTAAAAATACCATTTTTTGCAATAAAAGATGACAAAGAGATATAATTTCATTAGTATAACTTATAATTATGGAAACTGAGTTACCGCATTTTGAAGTTTTATCAAATTTTATTGTTTTTGAAGGACTTGATGGTTCAGGAACAACTACTCAATGCCGTTTGTTACAACAAAAATTCGAAAAATTGGGAGTTAACAGCAGATATACCTGTGAGCCTACTGAAAGCTTCATCGGCAAGGCTGTACGACAGGTTCTACAACACAATCAAGTGGTTGCAGAGGGGACCCTTGCCAAGCTATTCGCGGCAGATAGACACAACCATATTTTCCATCCCGAGGATGGAATTTTGGCACAGCTTGAGCAAGGCGCGAAAGTTATCTGTGACCGTTATCTGTTCTCCTCCCTGGCGTACCAATCGGTAGATTGGAACTTTGATGCGGTGTGGGAATTGAACCGCTACTTTCCCCTGCCCCAGGACCTTGTGTTTCTCGATGTTTCGCCGGATGAAGGCTATAGACGGGTTGTGCAGCGGAACACTACCCAGGAAATTTACGAACGAATGGAGCTGCAGGATGAAATTCGCTCCAACTACTTTCATGCCTTTACTCTCTTTGAACACACTTCAATGAATATCCATATATTCGACGGCACACTGCCGGTAGAAGAGCTGGAAGAATTGGTATGGAAACGGCTCTCTCCTTCCGATAATTAGAGTAATGTCAGGATGCTTCAACTATTTTTTCCAACGTATATATCTCATTGCTCTGGGTGCTGTTTTTCTATTCGCAGGTACGCTTATACAACCGCACAATGGAAATGCTTATAATATTTACTACGCCGAGCAGTACTACAAGCTTTATCACCAGAACTTTTATCAATACCCTGAAGATTTTGAGGAAAACATCTGGTATCTGGAGCGTGCCTTAAAACGGCCCTTTGTAAATCCTCTCAATGCAATGGCGACCATAGACGACCAGCAGGAGTGGAGCCGTTACCGCTCATTATTTAAAATGCATGTGAACCTGGAAATGGTAAAGCAGTACCGTCGATGGGGTGCCGAGTATGACAAGCGGGTTGCCTACTTTTATAACCAGCCATGGAAAGACCAAAATATTGAAAGCCTGGAAATTGCTGAACATTATTATGAAACCGCCCTGCACTACTGGGAAGAGGCCCTACTGTGGTGGGCTCAGCTGGAGAAAATGCCCTATATGCATCTGGAGGAGGTCCAGGCTTGGGAGGACGAGCGCTACCGCATCAGTTCCGGCGACCTGGATTACCAGGAGATTATCCACAAAGATCTACAACGTTTGAGTAAGGTTCGGTTTGATTTTGAAGCTATGGATGAAAAAACCTACTGAATCAGCATTGCATCACTGAATCAGCATCGCATCGCCGTAGGAAAAAAATCGATATTTTTCTTTAATAGCCTCGGTGTAAGCCCTCTCCATTAACTGAGTCCCCGCAAAAGCCGACACCATTACCAGCAAACTTGACTCGGGAGTATGGAAATTGGTTAGCATCTGATCCACGACTTTGAATTGATATCCCGGATAGATGAACAGTTCAGTGCTTCCGTCTCCGGACTGGAGTGCCCCATCCTTCCAGGCTGACTCGAGGGTTCGAACCGAAGTAGTTCCTACCGCACACACAGGGCGCCCGTCCTGCTTAGCCCGATTTACCAAATCGGCGGTTTCCCGGGGAATGGTATATACCTCGCTATGCATTTTATGAGCCTCTACCTCTTCGGTACGGATCGGAAGGAAGGTGCCGATTCCAACGTGCAGGGTAACATGGGCCTGTTCTATTCCTCTTGCGGTTAACTTTTGGAGGATTTGATCGGTAAGATGCAACCCGGCAGTGGGAGCTGCTACTGAACCGGTCTCGGATGCATAGACGGTTTGATAGCGAGTGCTGTCCTCCGCATTATCCTTGCGATGGATATAAGGCGGTAGCGGCATATGGCCGTAGCTGTCGAGATATTCGTCGTCAATTTCCGGAGAGAACTGTATGATTCTGAACTCATCCTCAACCTCGACGATCTGCGCATGTACCTCTCCCGGAAAATGATACCTACGTCCCGGTTTCTGTTTTTTTGCTTTGGAGACTATCGCCTTCCATTTACCCGAACCGCGGGGTTCGATTAACAGGAACTCGACCGTTCCCCCATGCTCGGTGGTACCGTATATGCGTGCTTTCCGAACACGGGAGTTATTCATGATCAGTAAGGCGTTATCCGGCAGAAGATCCGGAAGGTCCTGTACATTGTGATGACTAATCGTTTTAGTTTTTCGCTGGACCCGCATTAAGCGACTGCTGCCCCGCTTCTCCGCCGGGTGTTGTGCAATCAGCTCTTCCGGTAGCTCAAAAAAGAAGGTCTTGGTCTTCATTATTCCTCTTGTTCAGGTTGAGATGTGAATAAGCTAAATCGGTGACCATACGGCCGCGGGGGGTTCGCTGCAGGAAACCGCGCTGAATTAGGTAAGGTTCGTAAAAGTCCTCTAATGATTCAATTGCTTCTCCCACAGAAATAGCAAGGGTTTCGGCACCCACCGGCCCCCCGTGGTAGTTTTCGATAATAGTTCGCAGAATTTCCCGGTCGTGTTTCTCCAGACCGAAGTGGTCAATTTCAAGGCGTTTCAGCCCCTCAGTTACCACCCTGGAGTCAATTTTACCATCGGCTAATACCTGGGCATAGTCACGCATTCTCCGCAGCAGTCGATTGGCAACCCGCGGAGTTCCGCGGGAGCTGCCGGCGAGCTGCTCGATGGAATTTTCTTGAATATCAACGTGAAGGATGGAGGCGGTTCTGCGGATAATCCGGGCGATATCTTCGGGAGTATAAAAGTCCATTCGCACGGAGATACCAAAGCGGCTGTAGAGGGGGCCCGCCACCTGACCGGCCTTGGTTGTTGCCCCGATCAGCGTAAATTCGGGTATCGGAATACGCATGGTACGTGCGGAAGGCCCCTGGCCAACAACCCAGTCAATCTCATAATCTTCCATGGCAATGTAGAGCATCTCTTCCAGGGCCGGTTTAAGACGATGAATTTCATCGATAAAAAACACGGAATTTTCGGTCATAGTGGTAAGGATGCCCGCCAAATCCTTGGGTTTCTCCAGGGCAGGTGCGGAGGTTACTTTAAAATCCGCCCCCATTTCGTTGGCCATAATGCCGGCCAGGGTGGTCTTTCCAAGGCCCGGAGGGCCGCTTAAAAATACATGGTCCAGGCTTTCATCCCGCTCACGGGCGGCAGTGATAAAGACCCCTAAATTTTCCTTAAGTGCTTCCTGCCCCTGAAAATCGCGCAGATAGTGGGGGCGCAGCAGCTGTTCCTGAGAATCTTCCTGGCTGTCGAAGGAACCGTCTAAGTATTGCGTGTTATCCATGCTGCCTGTTTCCTGTAAAAGACTTAACTGGAGCCGCTTAAGTAGACAATTGCCTTTCGAAAAAGTTCATGCTCCTGTTCACTGTCTGAAAGTGTATCAGAATCCATGGTTTTGGCAACCTCCTGCAGCGCCTGCCCTGCCCGTTTACGGTCAAAGCCCATGTCGGCGAGAGCATTTACCAGCTCCGGATGCCGTTCCGCGGCCTGGTCCTGTTTTTCGGTAAGGATTTTCCCCCGCAGGGACAGAATAATTTTGCCGGCAGTTTTTTTGCCGACCCCCGGCAGCTGGGAGAGACGATCGACCCGGTCATTATCAATGGCGTCAATGAACTCCTGAGGGCGTAAACCGGAGAGCATCCGTAATGCTTGTTTGGGTCCGATTCCGGATACCTTTATAATCTCAAGAAAAAGATCCCGCTCATCCTCGGTAGAAAAGCCGTACAGCTGCATGTGATCCTCGCGGTGATGCAGATGGGTAAATACCCGCACCTCCTCATCCCGGGCGACTAGATCTTCCAGTGATTGGAGGCTTACCTCGATTGACCATTCTATACCGCCCTGACGCAGGTAGAGAAAACGTCCGTTTTGTCCACTTATGCGTCCGTATAAACTATGAATCATCCCTTCCCCCTATCTGCGCTGCGATCAAATTGATAATTATGATAACCGCAAATAGCGGCTGCTAATGCGTCACCGGCGTGATCCGGCGTGGGAATAGCAGTCAGCCCCAGCATAAGTCTTACCATTTCCTGGACCTGCTGTTTTGATGCCCGGCCGCTGCCGGTCAAAGCTTGTTTTATCTCTAAGGGTGTAAAAGAACGGGCCGGTAGTAAAGAGGCAGCGGCCGCCAGCAGAATAACCCCGCGGGCTTCAGCAACCGGTATACCACTGCTGCGGTTCTTGGCAAAATAAAGCGCCTCAACGGCTACAAAACCGGGGGAAAACTCTTTTATCAGGGACTGTATCTCGGTGTAAATTGTCAGCAAGCGTTCTGCCTGCTCGGTATGCGCCTTTGTAGACACGCTGCCGTGCTTAATATGGCGCAAGCGGTTGTTCTGCCCCTCGATCAGTCCCCAGCCGGTATGTGCTAACCCGGGGTCAATCCCCAGAATACGGATCATCCGATAGAGTCTGGATCAAAATCGTCGGGTATATCAAGATTAGTTGATACCGACTTTACATCCTCATTGTCATCGATTCGCTCAATCAATCGCAGCGCTTTGGCGGTAGTTTCATCGTCAAGCGAAACGGTAACCTCCGGAACCATGGCTACCTCGGAGCGTTCAGATGTATAACCGGCTGCTTCGAGGGCATCAGACACGACGAAAAAATCGTCAGGGCTGGTTACTACCTCGATCTCATCATCGGAGCCGGATACGTCTTCGGCCCCTGCCTCAAGAGCGGCTTCCAGTATCTGATCCTCCGAGTAGTTGGCGGCGTCGAAGGTGATAATTCCTTTGCGCTGAAACAAGTAGGACACACACCCGGTTTCACCGAGGTTGCCGCCGTGCTTGCTGAAAATACTGCGAATATCGGCGGCGGTACGATTCTTATTATCCGTAAGAGCTTCAATCAAAATGGCTACTCCACCGGGTCCGTAGCCTTCGTAGGTCAGTTCAACATAGTCCGCTCCGCCAAGTTCACCGGTACCTTTTTTAAGAGCCCGTTCAATATTATCCTTAGGCATATTCTCTGATTTTGCCTTTGTAATTGCTGTTCTAAGAGCGGGATTCGTTTCCGGGTCACCCCCGCCTGCACGCGCAGCTACTGTAATTTCTTTTATAATTTTGGAAAAGATTTTACCACGTTTGGCGTCTGCGGCGCCCTTTTTATGTTTAATGGAAGACCATTTATTGTGGCCGGACATGGCTGCTCCTTTATATTTCAATGAATACTAGTCTAGGAATATCTGCCGTAAAAACAGTGTGGTAAAAAGTATCATAATGGACGTTGACAGTCAAGATTGACTGCTTTTCAGCTGAGGGGCCAATTGATGTCGGGCTCAATACCTTCTATTTCACGAGCGGCTTGAAGGAGGATGTGGTCGAGCAGCATCATTCCTGCTTCAGTGACACTCAGATAGGTTCTGGTTTCAACCTTGTGAATGCTCAGCCGCCCGTAGTTAGCGTGCTGCCGGATGGTCTGCGTTAGGATTTGCTCAATATCTAAACCAAAGATGCGGCGAAACGCAGCCGTATCTATTCCGGGAACAGTTCTGAGACCCATCATGAGGTATTCGAGCATGAATTGGGATGGCAGAAGCACTTCCCACTCAAGCTCGGCAAAGGGGTTACTGCTTTGAGCAAACTTGTTTATATCATGAGGAACCTGGGCTCGGGCGGGAAGCCCCTGGGAGCTGCTAAGGGTTGAGACAGCTCCCGGACCGATACCGGCGTAGGGTTTCATCCTCCAATAGTGTACATTGTGCCGGCCCTTCTGACTCGGACGGGCAAAGTTGGACACCTCGTAATGTTCATATCCATGCAGCTTGAGTGTCTGCCACAACAGTTTTAGAACATCTGCTGTATCATCCGCTGTACGCGCAGAGAAACTCCCGGCCTGTACTCTTTTTTCTAATGGAGTATGCTCCTCTATAGTAAGAGCGTACAGAGAAATGTGGCTTGGTGAGTATCCAATCGCAGTTTCAATATCTTTCTGCGCCTCCGCGGTAGTCTGCCGGGGCAATCCGGTGATAATGTCCAGATTCCAACGATCTTCCCAGTGTTCAGTGATTAAGGCAAGGCCGTTCAGGGTTTCATCCAGACCGGCATTCCTCTCTATGAGTGCTAAAGCCTCCTCAGAGAAACTCTGTACCCCCACGCTAATCCGGTTTACCCCTGATTCTTTTAAAAAGAAAATTTGTCCGGGTGTAATCAGTTCCGGGTTTAGTTCTACCGTCCATTCAAATGGCTGCGCTATTCGGTAGGGAGTAATAAGCGCTTCAACTCCGGAGATAAGTTCTTGAAACAGCTGCGGAGTGAGCGAATTCGGTGTGCCGCCTCCGATATATACCGAGGGTACCCTCATGGGCTGCAGAGCATTCAGAAGCATTTCAAGCTGCACAAGTAGGTTGCCTATCACTTGGGCCTGCAGTTGCTTATCAACTGAGCTAAGGGAGTAGAAATCGCAATAGCCGCATTTGCGGCGACAAAATGGAATATGTATGTAGATGGGAAGCTCCGAATAACGGTAGTCGCCGGTCATACTATAAAAAACGGAACTGCGGCCAGTAGACGAGAAGAGCTTTAGCTAGGATTTTGTCCATAGTAGTTGGTTTCCAGTAACGGGAAAGAGCAAAATGAGTTCTATTGTCCGGAGCCAACAGATATTCTCCCGCTGCAAGCCGCAGAGTGTTCTGAGAACCTGAAAGTCCACCGGATTGACTCCCTTCTGAATCGCTTCCACCGATATCCTTAAAATTAGGAATAACTAATTTGTAATCAGTCTGCAGAACCTCCTGTTCATCAATAAAATAGCTGGAGGTTGGTGTTTTTATCTTTATTCGATAAGTATCAAGCCTCACCTCATCCCCGGGCATTCCAACCACCCGCATAATTTGATAGCGGCTAATATGTGAAAACTCATTTTCATTGAAGGGGATGAAATTATTAAATGTAAAAAATTTAGATATGCTATTAAGGCCGTGGGCATACCAGGGTAGCTCCGGTGGACGACCGGATTCACTTACCACCACTGCTCCCCGTTTAGGTGCTCTTAATTGAGGAGCGCGATAATCGAGTATTCTTAGCCTGGGGCCGTATAGTAACGGGCTGGCAAGTATACGGCCGGCATATACGGGCTGTTTGGACTCTGCATCGCTGCTGTTCTGAAAAGGAACTTGATACGAACTGGCTAATACAGTGCTGATAAGCAAGTGAAACAAAAATACTACAACAATCAGTTTTATCAGGAAACGGAGACTTTTTTGAATGGGCCCCTGTGGTTTGTAGCTGCGATAGTAGCGTAGTGCACGTGACCTTTTAGACATGACTCTCCCCGTCTATATAAATATTAGTGTATAGTTCCAAAACGATCTAAGGGCCAATATATAAACATTGCTCTTCCAAGTACATTATCCAAAGAAACCGGGCCGAAATAACGGGCATCCTTTGAATTGTCCCGGTTGTCCCCTAACGGAAATATGTAACCGTCGGCAATATACCAGCCCGTATCGAACTTTCGCCAGAGGGCTCCGGCCCGACGCTCGTGCGGATATATTCTATACAGCATTTCGTTTCGGTACTTCATCCAGGCAAACATATCCGTCACCTGGGGCATTTGTTCGGCTTGTCGGCTTAATTCTGCAGAGGGCTGCAAGCCGGCACTCTGAAAGGCATCATGAAAGGCAGAAGCCTTAATATATTCATAGGTAGAAGATTCGATCAGACGCCGGGTTCTGTCTTGAAGACCGGCTAATTCCCTAAAAGAGTCCTCCGAAAGCCATTTCTCAAACCCCGGAGGACGGATTTCTAAATTGCCCTGCTCAAAGCGGAGCCTATCCCCGGCCACTCCTACTCCGCGTTTAATAAGAAAGTGGGGTTTAGGATTGCCTTCAGCATCGCGGTCTATATCAACCATCGAGAAGGTGAGCATATAAATCAGGCGCTGCAAAGTGTCAAACAGGGGGCCTTTGGATATATAGGTCGGACTTTCGAAGATAATTACTTCATCCCGGCTAGGAGTTACAAAACCGGGAAGTTTGAGTGCTCCTGGTATGAGCTCCGGACCGTAGATCATTTTATTTACAAAGATGCGGTCTTGTATCTTTAGGGTATTTTTCATTGAACCGGAAGGAATTTGGTATGCCTGGGCTACATATTGGTTGATCAGCAGCACCACTATTGCAGCCCATAAAAAGGCTTCAATCCAGTCGATAATGGGATTTTTTGCCTTCTGTTTGGCCTTTATATACGCTTTTTTACGTTTTCTGCGTGTGAGATATCTTTCAGTGAAACTTTGTACAGTTTCATACCATTTGTCCATTTAGTCTCCTTGTGTAGCACCAATCAATTATTAGCATAGATGTGTTACATTGACAAGTTAGAACCGAAACTGTACATTTTCAATCATGAAAAAGAAAAAGAAGCACATCGAGATAGAAGAAGTTTCTGATGTGAAATTGAAACCTATTTTCGGTATTCAGCCTGGTCTGTACCTTACAGTCTTATATGCCGCTGTCCTATTAATAGTTCTGTTCGCACTTTTGTTACTACCCGGAATACGTAAGTATGGTTCAGATATAGAGTTTATTTCGCAGCCCAAAGGGGTCGCTGTATTTGTTGACGGGGTATATTTAGATTCAACCCCGTTTACCCGTTTCGTTCCTGCGGGGAAACATACCCTTCGGTTTGAAAAACCGTACTTCGAGACTGAAAGTGAAGAAATCCGGGTACCCGGAAAAATATTTGGAACACTTTTATTTAAGCGAGCGGAATCCCATTTGGTGAAAATGGATATGTCAAGGTCCGAGGAGTATCTCAACTGGAGATTCGGGCAGATATCCAACTGGTCACTGGTTGGTTCTTTTTACGATCATTACCCTTACCCCTTTCGGGGAGTGCAGGCGGTCTCTGAGTTTCTTGCTTCAGAAGACGATGTAACTGAAAGCATGTACGATTTTTCGCACATGCTTCTAAACAATATCGCTTCTTTTGAACAGCTAGTTGATGTGGCAGCGGCACTACACGCTTTAACCTCCCCTAAGTACCGGTTTCTGTCCATAAATGAATACACTTCTGTTGATGTCTCAAGGCAATTGATTCAATCAGCACAGGAGCTCTTGGTTAATAGCGGTGCCTCACCGACTTTAGCTGCGCTTTATGTTGAGGCCGCCCTTCGGGAGAACTCCGGTTTGGCTGAAGAGCTGCTTCCGGAATATAAAGTTGATCGTGATGATTTAAGAGCGGATATAGAGGATATACCCTTTTCGGAAATGTATGCCCAAAGCGAATTAAAGTCGGTTCCGTTGCAGGTGCGGGAACACACTTTTATAGAAATTACTCCTCCTGAACTGGTAGCCGTGGGGAACAATGAGTTTCCACTGGATTCAGCTGAATATGATTTTTCACAATTGAACGAGTTTCCCCATAGCGAACCGCTGGAACCTTACTTTATTTCCAGCGGCGAGGTAACGCGGCGACAGTTCGATCGCTTCTTGAAGGAAGAGCCGGAATGGAGTGCAGAACACATAGATAAGCTTATTCAGCAGGGAAAGGTTGATGAACAGTATCTAAGCTATACAGATAGCAATTTTATTGAAGCCCCTCAAAGTTTATCTGTGCCGGTAACACACGTCTCATGGTATGCAGCTAAAGCCTATAGTAGGTGGTTTGAGTCGAAGCTGCCTTCTGAATTAAAAGAGCGGTTTAGCGTACGTTTGCCCACCGAAACCGAATGGGAGTTTGCCGCCCGAAAAAATAGCGGCGCTCGTGCAATAGACAGGGAAAGTGGTTTTGACAGTCCTCAGGCTGCGAACTACAGCCGCGAAGGACGACTAGGTCTGGTTGATATGCAGGGAAATGTGTGGGAATGGAACGAAAACTGGTATTTTACCTCGGATGTGCTCGACGGAGTATATGGGGCTGCAGTGCCGCGTTTCGATGGAAGTGAAAAGGCGATGCGCGGGGGAAGTTGGGCGAATAGAGCTGCCGAGGTGCCTGTATGGCGACGCGCCTCACACCCTCCCCAATGGTGCTCACCATTTGTGGGGTTTCGAATTGTACTAGAACCAATTGTCTTGGATTCGAGAGAGGAAGAGTAGCATGTCGGAAACTGAAATTAGTGGAAAAAGCGGAATTAAGGTGTTGGCCGATAACAGAAAGGCCCGCTTTAACTATACTGTAGAAGATACCCTTGAATGCGGTATTGAACTTCAGGGGACCGAGGTAAAATCTATCCGCGGAGGAAAGTTCTCTTTTACCGACTCCTATGCGCGGGTGATGAATGGTGAATTGATTTTATTCGGTTTTCATATAGCCGCCTACGAGTTTGGGAATATCCATAACCACGACCCCCTTCGGGAGCGGCGTCTACTCGCCCATAAACAGGAGATTAAACGTCTTCAACGTCGGGTGGATGAGCGCGGTTATACCTTGGTTCCCTTAAAGGTGTACTTAAAGGGAGGAATCGTAAAGGTGCTCATCGGCATCTGTAAGGGAAAGCAGACCCATGACAAACGCAACTCTATAAAGGACCGTGATCTAAAGCGTGATGCTCAGCGGGAGATGCGGGATCGTATGAGGTAGACATTATCAGAATTGCTCGGTGTGTTGATTTAATTGCTATAAAATGTTATTTTATAGGTAGCCGCGGGGGTGTACCGGATTCGACTGCTGGTCTTGCACGGCTGTAGGTTGCAAGTGGAGCTGCCACAACTCCATAAACTGGACATTAATTTAACTGCAGACAATAATAATGCAGATTTTGCAATGGCTGCGTAGATAACGTAGTCTCGGGTTCTATTCACGCTGTTCCGAGGGAATAGATGCCTGAAAGAAACCGGAGCTTACCCAGCTTCATGTTCGACGGGAGTTGGGGACATTAAAGTCGATCTTAGGAGACAGTTGGTTTGTACCGGCACCGTACTGTCTCCGAAACAATGAGTCGGGACTAAACTTGTAGACGCTTACAGGGTGCCCAGTAGGACAGGGGTTCGACTCCCCTCACCTCCATTTTTTTTAAGACAGCTTCCATTTTTACGCATGAAAGAACCTTCGAAAGGATATCGTCTTTCCCAGCCGATAATGCACATACATCAAAAGGGCCCCCACCGGCCCGAGTGCGGCCGCTACTATCAAGGACCATCCATGCAGGAACTGACGACTTTCCAAGTTCAGGCCGATGAGCATATCAACTCCAATACAAAATAAACCTATTGCCCACAGAATCATGCCGGCAACATTGAACCCTTTTCTGCTCGTAAATTTTGCATACAAAGCACAAGGAGTGATAAGCACGGCTGCCATAAGTATGATAGGCATATTCCAAGCTAAAAATAAATTGATAGTTCCAGCTAACACATTGATGATAAGGCTCAGCGTTAGAATCAGCCCGGAATAGAGCAGCATCAACAGCCAAGCTTTTCGTATAAACAGTCCCACGGCTATTCCTACCCAGATACCAATGATGCCGACTATCGCAAACAAAGACCAGCTGATTGCCCAGTCCCGCAGTAAATCAACCACAAGTACGATAGTTATGGGAACAGAAAACAGTAGGCTAAAGAACCACAGAACGGTTCTTCGTTCTTCGGAAGTAAAGGAGCGCCGCTTATAATAGAGCTGATGTTCCTTGCGCGGATAATCTCCTTTTAGAAGGGGCGGCGGTCCTTCCTTCGGGATGTTACCGCCGCAGAGTGGACAATTGCTGGTATCCTGATCAACTTCAACACCGCAGTATGGGCAGTATGGCACTATTCTTCTCCTTTCCAGTTGCCGGATATATGTATTGGTATGCCGTAACTTCTTAATTTAGAAAACACAAGTCGTTCTAAAGCAGTCTCTTCCAGTAAGCTTCCAAAGGTAAGGCGTAAATGACCCCGATAGCTGAGAGCACCGCATTTCACCCCTAAAACTGTGCTGGGAGGCGGAACAAACTCCAAGGTTCTCACAATTTTCTCCAGAGAAGGTGGAAAAACGGCCATTCCAAGGTTGGAAAGGCTTCCGGAGAAGCGGCTTTCACCAAAGTCGCGATATATCATTTTAAGACCGATATTCTTTAACAGCAAGGGAGAGATTCTCAGAAGCGGGTTAATTACCCCCTTCACATTGCGACTTATCTGCTGTTTTAGGTGTCGATGATCAAGTTGGGTCTGCATAAAATGGTGTACCTTGTGAACTATCTCATCCAAGTCATAATGGCCTAACCGGGTATCTAACAGCGGGTTTAATATGAGGAAAAAGTTTCTCATGCTGCGACTTGGAAGTATATTTCGTAAATTGACCGGAACCATGACCGAAACCGGGTTCCATCTTCCCCTTACCTTATCTGCTTTCACAATTTCCTGAATTTCCTGCAGAGCATCAAAATAAACCGCCGTTAAAAACTCAGTTAAACTGGAATTGTGGGACTTAGCCAAAGAGATGACCTCCTTAAGAGGCATATCTCCTGTAATAACCCGATAATGGCCTATCGGAAGTTTACGCCCCGGTAGATGAAAAACCTTTTTTTCTTGATCCGGGGTTGGGATGGTCGGATCGAAGTGGGTTAAAAATGCGTCTTTGAACTCTTCTGCCTGGGGGGGGGTATCAAATAGAAATATTTCCGGGTCTTCCGAATATTCATTGTAAAGGGTTTTATACACTGAAGAGGCGGGGGATAAATCAATTAAACTATATGCGGCCAAAAGCGATTTTGTGAAGATGAGTGCGCCTGTACCGTCGGTTACGGCGTGACTGAATTCAACAGCCAGGGTATGGCTGAAGACACGCACTCGGAATGGAAGTACTCCACGCTGTTTAATCGGCATGTAGCGGCAAGGACTTTTACTGTCAATTACGGGCAGAGGTATTCGAGGGTTCTCTTCCAGGGTATACCAAAAAGCCCCTTTTCGCAGATGGACTTGATAATAGGGAAACCGTGGCACCAGTTGTTTCAACGCCCGAGTGAGCCTGTCAACGTGAACCGGTTTGTGAAGATGAACTGAAATACGAAACAGAGTAGTGTTACGGTGGCTTATAACAGATGGGTAGAGGTTTGCTGTATTATCTAAACGGTACCATTCAGGATGCTCCACAGCCCATCATACCAGAGCCGCCTATAAACAGCAATTCATTGTTAATGGTTCGAACCATGGGGGAAGCGAGTTTTTACACGCTCCCTGCGAGTTTTGGCGATTACATCCATATATATTTCGGCCAATATATTCCGTCGAATTTATCCAGGGTTCCGGTCATCCGTGCCCACACCATCAGCTGCGACCAGTTA
>JAIPFV010000040.1 GCA_021736475.1 Spirochaetia bacterium
GGGGTTATCTTTATTGCTGCCGTTGCGGGCGGAGTTCTCCGCCAGTTCCTGCAGATCCTCCGTTTGAACTCCCAGGCTGCGAAACTCCGGCAGGCCTAGCTCCTCGGCAAGCTGTTCTACCCGTCTAACCGCCAGGCTGGCTCCGTCTGCGGGCTCTTCAAACTTTAGCCCCATCGCCTTTGCAATACGCGCGTATCGCTCCAGAGCAAAGTCTATGTTATATTCCATCATCACCGGTAGAACTAGTGCGTTGCACACTCCGTGGGGGGCATCGTACTTGCCTCCCAGGGCTTCAGCAATACAGTGCACTCCGGCTACATCGGAATGGCTGAAGGCTATACCCGCCAGCAGGCTGCCGGTCATCATCCCGTCCCGTGCCTCTGCATTCGACGGTTCAACCACTGCGCTCACCAAATGGGCATTAATCAGCTCTATCGCATGCAGCGCCGCCGCATCCGATAAGGGATTGGCAGCCTTCGCGGTAAACGCCTCAATTGCGTGGGTAAGCGCATCCAGTCCGGTCGCCGCAGTAAGAGCGGCCGGCATAGAATGGGTAAGCAGCGGATCAATATAGGCTACCCGCGGGGCAATTTTGGGCGATTTAATGGTAAACTTGAACTTATCCCGGGTATCGGTGATAACCGAACTAAAGGTTACCTCGCTGCCGGTCCCGGCGGTAGTCGGAATGGTATATAAAGGCAAAATGTCTCCGAAAATTCTGCTCGAATCAGAAAAAGAGCGTACACTTCCCTCATTCCCGGCCACGACACTCACCGCCTTTGCACAGTCAATCGGGCTGCCCCCGCCAATGGCGACAATCGCATCGGCCCTCAATTCCCTCGCTTGGGTGGCTGCCTCCTCTACGTTGCGATCCTTCGGATTAGCCTCCACCCCGTCATACACCACCACCCGTATATCTTCCGCCGCAATGCTGTCGACAATACCGGTAGTGAACGCTTGCGAGCGGATCACCTTGTCGGTAATCAATAACACCGAGCCAACGCCCCGTGAGACCAGCTCCTGCGGAAGTTTTCCGGCAGCCCCGCTCCCGTACTCAATTTCAGTCGGTAAAATAAAATTGAAACTCTTCTGCCCTGTTTTCATTTGCATATGTAACCCCTTACTCACAAACTACAGGTACACTATACAAGGGATTTCCCTCTCTTCCAAGAAAAAAGCAACGTGTTGCTGGGGATACGACAGTTCGAACCAGTGAATATATTGGTTCTCAAGACTCTATAAACAAATAAATTATATCCTTGCTGAAGTAATTTCACTTTTTAGCCTTTTTGTACTTGTAGTTAGCTTCTATTTTCTTTATTATCACGCAACAAAGTAGCGGTTTTCTGCATTTTCTATATACCGCTTTAATTTTTTCCGCACATATAAACTGTATATTTAATAATTTACTAAATCTGAAGAAAAAGGAAATTTGAATGTCGAATCAAAAACCTATGAACCGTTGGTTCACTGTTTTAGGAACTATGCTGGTAATACCTAGTATTGGGGCGGTCTACGCCTGGAGTATTTACAGAGAACCCCTGGCAGTTATCCTGGCAGGGCATCAGGGAGTAAGCCCCGAGTCGCTCACCACACCGCTTAATTTTGTGTTTTCCATTGTGATATTATTTTTTGCCATCGGAGCTATTCCGGGAGGACTAATTCAAGACAAGATTGGCCCAAAGAAAGTCACGATAATTGGAGGAGCCCTGCTTGGTCTCGGTTTGTTTCTCTCAAGTTTTGCCACTGCAGTGTGGCACCTGTATCTGTTTTATGGAGTGATGAGCGGTTTAGGTATCGGTTTTGCTTATATCACCCCACTTGCTACATGCAGCAAGTGGTTTCCGGATAAACGGGGCACTATCACCGGAGTAGCTGTAGCGGGTATGGGACTCGGAACCATTGTATTCAGTCCGATCGGCCAGCTACTAATCGAAAACATCGGTCCCCTGTTGGCCATGCGCATATTAGGTGTGCTCTTCTTTATTCTCGTGACAATCGGCGCACAATGGATGGTTCTGCCCCCAGAGGGCTTCTCCCCCGCTGGCTGGAAGCCCACGGAGAAACAGAAAAATGTCATCCATTTCACTCAAAGAGAGATGGTATCTACCGCATCTTTCTATAAAATTTGGCTTGCCTTCATGTTTGGTACTGCATCGGGACTCATGATGATTGGAATTGCATCGCCCGTGGGACAACAGATCGCTGGGCTCAGCGTTGCAGAGGCTGCCGGAATTGTTGGAATGTTAGGTTTATTTAACGGAGGCGGACGTGTACTCTGGGGAGCCACGTCGGATAAATTGGGACGCACGAGAACCATTGCCATCTATTCGTTGATCACCGCTGTTGCAATGCTTTCTTTTAATTTTATTAGCTCTAGCATACCCTTTGCCGCTTCCCTGTTTATCGTCACAGCCTGTTTCGGAGGATTCATGGCGGTCTTTCCGTCTCTTACGGCAGACTATTATGGCACGAGAAACTACGGGGGAAACTACGGTATAGTCTACCTGGCTTACGGTTTCGGTGCGCCCCTCGGTGGCTGGATCGGCTCGACCTTCTCCCTCTCCCTCGCATTCAATCTTGCAGCTCTGTGTGCATTTATTTCTTTTGTTTTGATTCTTACCGCAAAAGCGCCGGTAAGAGAAAAGGTCAAGGCAGCGGTCGCCGATTAATAGCACTACCCCTTAACAGGCCCCCTCGTACCTCCGCATCCGCCGCTGCTTTCAATAACGTGAGCAGCGGTGGAGGAACGTCCGCAGGGGGCTTTTTTCTATCCTTTATCTTTACCTTTTTTGTCAGGTTTATTATGTTTTAAACCAACGGAGGTAAATATGGATATAGCAGCTTACGATCCCTTAAACGAAACTCCTTATCAAATACTAGATGCGCAGGGCAAAGTTATTCTTGATCATTGGGAACAATCGCTCAGCGATTCTGAATTAATAGAAGCCTTTAAAAATATGTTGTTTGTTCGTCAATTCGATACAATGGCAATCAGCTATCAGCGTCAGGGAAGAATGTACACCTACCCGCCTAATCTTGGGCAGGAAGCCCTTTCAGTCGCGTCAGGCTCTGTTCTGCAGAAAACCGACTGGATGGTTCCTTCGGTTCGTGAAATGGGAGCCTGGTATATGAAAGGGGTGAGTCTGAAAGAACTTTTTCTCTATTATCGGGGCCATGAAATAGCACAGCGGTTTGAACAAGCAAATCGAATTATGCCTATTACTGTACCCATCGCAAGCCAAATACCCCACGCCGCCGGGGTAGGATACGGAATCAAGTTTCACGGAGAAAAAGCGGTAGTACTTACCTTTATTGGGGACGGCGGTACCTCCGAGGGAGATTTCCATGAAGCCCTTAATTTTGCAGCGGTATGGAAAGTTCCGCTGATCACCGTCATTCAAAATAACCACTATGCGATATCCCTGCCGGTCCATAAACAAACGGCTTCTAAAACTCTTGCTGCCAAGTCATTATCCTACGGTATGCCGGGAATCAGGGTAGACGGAAACGACTACATAGCAATGCATGAGGTGCTCTCCGGTTCCATCGACTACGCCCGCCAGGGAAACGGGCCGGTTCTCATTGAAGCGCTCACCTATAGAAGAGGAGCACATACTACCTCCGATGACCCGAAAAAATATCGAACCCAGGAAGAAGAGCAGGAATGGGAACCTAAGGACCCGGTAAATCGTCTGCGTTCTTTCCTGGTACACAAGAATATATGGAACCCAGATGAGGAGGCTGAACTTATAGAAGGGTACAGAAAAGAAATCGACACCCAGTTTCTTGAAGCGGAACAGTACCCGCCCCACTCTTTAGATGATGTCTTTGCCTATATGTTTTCTGAACTTCCACCTGAACTTGAAGCTCAGAAGCAGGAATATCAGGATTACCTCAATGCAACAGCACAGGAGCCTCAGAAATGAAGAATATGACAATGGTTCAAGCAATAAACAATGCCCTCGAAATTGTCCTCACCGAAAATGAAAAAGTCGTCTTATACGGTGAAGATGTGGGTGTCGAAGGCGGGGTGTTTCGGGTAAGCGCGGGACTACAGGAAAAATTCGGGGAAAAAAGAGTCTTTGACAGTCCCCTTGCCGAATCGGGTATAGCCGGTACCGCAGTAGGTATGGCAGCTACCGGATTAAAACCGATAATTGAAATGCAGTTCTCCGGCTTTTCCTACCACGCCTTTCATCAGATTATCAACCAGGTTTCGAGAATCCGCAACCGTTCGCGTGGCAGACATACCGCTCCAATTGTCATCCGCATGCCCTATGGTGGAGGAATAAAAGCACCGGAACATCATTCCGAAAGCATGGAAGTCCTTTATGCCGCCATTCCCGGTCTGAAAGTAGTAATTCCTTCAACCCCCCACGATGCAAAGGGGCTACTAATAGATGCGGTACGCGGAGAGGATCCGGTGGTTTTCATGGAACCGAAGCGCCTCTACAGGTCGGTAAAGCAGGAGATACAGGAGGAGGAGTATTCCATACCCATTGGAAAAGCCTCTGTAGTACAGGAAGGAAGCGATATTACCCTCATTTCCTACGGTGCGAGTATGAAAGAGGCACGGAAGGCCTCCGATACTGCTCAAAAAAAGGGGATTTCCGTAGAACTCATAGATATACGCAGTATTTACCCTTTGGATCGCAGCACCATAGGAGAGTCAGTACGAAAAACAGGCAGAGTACTGGTGGTGCATGAAGGCCCGGAGAGTTACGGTCCCGGTGCCGAAGTGTTGACCACTGTAATCGACGAAGCCTTCCTTTATCTGGAAGCCCCGCCGCGCCGCCTTTCAGGATTTGACACCATTGCTCCTTACCCCCAGGGCGAAGAGTGGTACATTCACACCCCGGAAAGAATCGTATACGAACTTCAAAGGCTTGTAGAATATTAAAAGATATAAGATTAAGAGGCAAAATATGAAATACGTTTTTAATTTTCCAGATATAGGCGAAGGTATTACCGAGGGAGTAATTGTAGAGTGGAAAGTCAAAGTCGGGTCCACCGTCAAAACCGGGGACCCCCTGGTGGAGATGGAGACCGATAAGGTGGTCACTGATATTCCCTCGCCAAGAGATGGTACAATTACCAAAACCTTCGGCAAGGAAGGCGAAACCATCGATGTAGACTCCCCTCTGGTGGAAATCGAGATAGAAGCTGGCCCCGGTGAATCTCCTTCAGATGAGGAAGAATCCTTTGGTGTGGTGGGAACCTCCGCCCCGGCCGGAAAGGATGATATCCTTCCCGCCGGTAAAGACGGCGTAAGGAAGCAGCCGGAAGCAAATCAATCCCAAGAAAGTCCTTCCCAGGAAAAGGTCAAGGCCACACCGGTGGCACGAAACTACGCCAAGCAGCTCGGCGTTAGCGTCAACAAAGTCACCGGTACAGGCCCGAATGGAAGGGTCACCAAGTCGGATATTCTCGAGTACCATAACGCCTCCAGGCAAAGCACTGCCGGCCTGAAGTCTGGAACAGCACCCGCATCTGGGGCACAGGCCTCAACGGAACGTACCAGGGTGGTACAGCTCTCATCCACCCGCAAGACCATCGCAAAGAATATGCTCAATTCAACCCAGTCCGCCGCCCACATCAGCTTGTTCGACGAGACCGAAATATCTCAATTAGTGCAACTGCGTGAGCGTTATAAGCACATTTTCTCTGAAAAGAATATCCACCTTACCTACCTGCCCTTTTTTCTTAAAGCCCTTGTGCACGCCCTTTCCGACTATCCTGTTCTAAACAGCGAAATGGATATGGAAAACAACCGGCTCATTTATAAAGAGTATTACAATATAGGCATTGCGGTGGATACCGATGAGGGCCTCGTGGTTCCCGTCATTAGAGATGTCGATACAAAGGACATTTCACAGATAGCTATGGAAATCGAAGAGAAGGCACAGAAGGCTCGAGAACGAAAGCTATCCCTCGCTGACTTCAAGGACGGCACCTTTACCGTCACGAGCTACGGCTCCATCGGAGGGCTGTGGGGCAACGCAATAATTAACTATCCCCAGGCGGGAATTCTCGGAATCGGCAGAATACATCAACAGCCGGTAGTCAAAAACGCTGAAGTAACGGTGGGAACCGTGCTGCCTGTGTCGCTGACCATCGATCACCGCATCGTCGACGGAGGCATCTCCTCACGCTTTATGAACGATTTTCTGGCATATGTGAGCTCACCGGTGGACATGTTTATCCGCTAGAGCGCATTCTCCAGCTTCACTCCAGGGAAAAACTGCAGCCGGCAGCGATGCTCAGATAGGTTGAACAGAGATATTCTGTCTCATCGGCAGCTTCGAAGCCCGGTATTTTAGTACTCCCCGTTTCCGCCGACTGGAAAGACCGCATCTGGAGTGACCTGCAAGCCAATTGAGACGCTTTTTTCCTCCTGGCGGAAAGACTGAACTTGTCCAAAAACCGGTACAAAAGTACTACACAGTAAAAGCAAAAAGAAAATCTGTGCCCAGACTATTTTCACCCACCAGATATGAGCGGTCATAAGGTACCTCCCTTGCACCAATATTTGCTGCCCCGAGAAGTGACAATGCTTCTTTAGACTATATCATTGGGTTTAGAGATCAATTGTCGCGATCGGAATTTTCTGTTTTTCTATGCATGCTTATTCGGTGCACACTACTTGTTCCCACAGTAAAACGAGCTTCGATTATATGCACCAGAAGCAGTGCCACTGCTATAGTGGTTCCCAGGCTAAACTTGGCCCCGTGGAGCATCACACTTAAAATATCTCGCCCGTACTGATCAATACCCAGCGGATATTCTTCCATAGGGGGAACAGGATGTGAGTTGTTATCAAAGAGAAACACCCCACCCCTTTTTGGATAAGGCATTTGCTCCTCTCCCTTGACTTTACAGGCGTAATCTTCGATATACCGGATTATAAAGACGGTGGCTGTGATGACCATTGTGAGTGAAGGCAGCACAATACTCTGGAAATTGCTCCCGGTATAAGCCAGTCTGACTGTCCGTAGCTGAAAGTCCTGCTATACTGTAATCGATAGAATCTGGAGTGACATACAAAAAATCGAGCAACCCTCTCAACAATCTGCCGTGACGAAAGGAAAACATAAAACCCATCCATAGTCCTAAAACAAGGCTGATGAATGCAGCGCTTAGAATAAACACCAAGCTAGTGAAGAAGAATTTAGACAATGTATCTCTCATATATAGACGGGCTTACCGGCAGAGCATTCGAAATTATCGCCCTGCAGTAATTCTATAAAAAATACCTGAAACTCAATAAAAGCAGCATTCCGACTATTTTTGTTAAATACCTCATGAAGCACTTCGCAGCAGAGACGAATTTATAATCTTTTTATCGTTTCGTACAATCACTTTTTTGCACTTATTATTTTGCTGCCACATATTGCATCGGCTAAATCAATTGCATTACAGTTGATATTATGAAGCGTACTTATCTGATACTGCTGGGAATAATGTTAAGTACTGTAGGATTCTCTATGGAAAGAAAAGACGTCGTGGGTATGACATTTCCGAGTCTCGTTGCTGAAACTTTATCGGGCACCCGGTTTCAGACCCCCGATCCTGCCGGGGAAACAAGCCACGTTATTCTAATTGCCTTTAAGCGCGGCGTACAACCGCAAATTGATGAATGGCTGTCTGCTTTATCCGGAACGGTTGCAAATAGTTCGGATATAGAAATGTACGAAGTACCGATGCTGGCCGGCGGATGGCGGCTGATGTCCGGTATTATTGACGGCGGGATGCGTTCAGGCATCCCCCAGCAAAAACACTCTTCGGTTGCAACCTTTTATGGAGATATAAAGCGCTATAAAGACATCCTGGACATGGAACAGGAGGATCATTGCTATCTGTACATTATTGATCCCCAGGGAACAATCCAGTTTGCCGCAACTGGCCCACCTTCTCCTCAACTTGTCGAAGGGGCTCTTAAAGTCCTGCAATAAGTTGCTTCCATATACCCTACTTTTTATAATGCCAGCGGAATAGTTTTTTTATACCGGCAAATAGAAAGCCAATCCCCATAACCGCACCAATACCGTAGCCTATAATACCAATCAAGGGTATACCGTATATTTGGGGCTCTATATCCGCCAGCACAATCAGGGATGAGCTAATGAGAAGAGCAGAGAGCACAAGCCCGAAAACAAGTCTAAAACCTACCTTGTCGTAAGTCTCCCTAATTACGTCTGCCTGTGGAGCTTTTATGATAACCTCTCTGTCCTTTATGAACCTGCGCAGGTCTATAAACATTTCAGGAGTTTGGAACAAGATTTCCGACCAGTTGAGTCCGGAGTTGAGCACTTTATTGGCCGCTCTGTGAGATGCGAGCTGGTTCGCCCAAATCTTTGGAGCATACTCCCGCAGATACTCGATAAACTGAAATTCCGGATCAAGACCTGCACCTATCGACTGAAGAGATCCGATTACCTTGGCTACATAGATAAAACGAGCCGGGAGGTGTACCCCGAAGTTTACCACTATCTGCAGAAGCGATATGAGTGCAAACGAGACGTCTATATATTCGAGGGGTTTGTTCAGATGGGTTTCGATATAGTCGTGAACCACCGCAACAAAGATGTCAGCCTCCACCTTCCCCTCGGCGTTTCCCATACGAAGCAGCGACCGTGCCACCAGAGAAGGATCGAGCCGGGATAAACCAAGCATCATATAGTTTAGATTTTCCAGCTCGTAGGGACGCAGGCTATAGACCATACCATAGTCGATATAGCAAATGATATCTCCCTCGATAATTAAAAAATTTCCCGGGTGCGGGTCTGCGTGAAAGTAACCATTAATAAAAAGTTGGGACATAATAAAATCGGCATTTTGATGATTCAATTTTTTTAGATCAAAGCGGGGATCTTGTTCCTCGATTACTTCGGAGACCTTCTTCCCGTGTATGTACTCCATTACCAGGAGATCCCTACTGCTGTATTCATCATAAGCATTTGGTACGATGACCGTTTTGTTATTGTGATACAGTTCTCTGAAGCGTTTGAGGCTGAGAAGCTCCTGCACAAAATCGAGCTCCTTTCTCATCTGCTGTTCAAACTCTTCGAGGAGCTCAGTGGCGGTAATTACTTGAAAGTAGGAGGTATTGTTGTCTACAAAATGAGCAAGCTGATGCATTATCTGTATATCCGCCTCGATCTGCTCGTCTATACCGGGGCGTTTCACTTTTACTGCTACGGGTTTTCCGGTGGGCAAAATTGCACGATGGACCTGTGCAAGGGAGGCGGCGGCATCGGGCTCATCATCGAAATGCAGGAATATTTCTTCCAATGGTGTTCCGACATTTTTCTCAACAATCTCCTTAGCCACTTCGGAAGAAAAAGGAGGCACCTCATCCTGTAGTTTCTCGAGTTCCTGCAAGATGTGAATAGGTAATATATCTTTACGGTCACTTAGTATCTGCCCAAACTTGATAAAGGTTGGCCCGAGCTCAACGAACGCCTCTCTAAGGCGTTCGCCTAAACTCTCCATCACAATATGTGGTGGTTGGTTTTTCTCTTTGCTGAACCTTTTGCTTAATCCCCGCAGCAGAGGTTTGTGGCTCACCAATTCAGCTAAACCGTACCGTGTAGCCACTCCAATAATTTCCAAGTATCGGGCAGAGACTTTTCTTCTACCAGCTCTTTTCAATTGAATAGCTGTAACTCCTTTGGAGTTTTACTCATTCATTTTTTTTTCGAGCTCATCAATTTTTTTAGACAGCTTATCGATGTCCTTTTTGGTTGGCATGTTAGCCTCTTTCATGTAGGTGGCTAAGCGTTTTTCGATAAGTTCATCTAATCTCGTTTGAGTATCCTCCGATTCCTTCATGAGATCGTCGACAAACTTCTTTCCCTCTTCTTCACTCATGTTATAATCTTCGGATATTTTTTTACCAAAGTCTTCGATTTTCTCTTTTGTACGAAGTGCCAGGCCAAGACCAACGTAAAGACCTTCTTGAAAAACATTCCTTTTTTCATTACCTTCTTCTGACATATATGTTTTTCCTCCTCGTTAACTAAATGTCCTTCTATTACTAGTATAAGAAAACCATCCCGCAAATGTCAAATTATAGCTTTTCTGAGGGGATCAAAATGGCAACCCGCTTTTCTTCAGGATTTATACGTAGCCACTCCTCAGGTATAAGCTCATTTTCGAGCAACTCTTCCGACGATTCCGGAATATTTGAAAAATGACTAAGCTGAATATCAAGCTCTACTGTTTTGCGAACCCCGAGGTTTTCTGAACTTTGTAATGCTGCCAACGTTATTTTTATTGGACCGTAGGGTTTAAGACCGTGGATTATATCCGATAGACCAACTGCGATTTCGGTAAACCTTTCCGGAGACAACAGGATTTTCCCTTCACGAACGCATACTGCTGTTTGCTTTTACTCTTCCGTGGCCAAAGTCTGACCGGCCATCTCCTTTATAACTGGAAACGCTGCCTTAACCACCGCCGGATTGAGTTTAGAGAGCTGATCCATTCCCGATCGGAGTTGATCAACAGAGATATTTTCTACAATTGCACCCTTGAGTTTTTCCTTATCTAACCCTTCGCTTTCGATGCGAGACAGAATGATATCGGCACATTCTTCCTTGTCTTTGTACCCTGCGTTGTTAAGCTCGGTCTGGATATATACAATGTCATCATACTCGATGGATGTGATAATATCAGCCGCCTCCTTGTTCGATACCCCGTAGCTGGACAGCGATTGTTGGATGGCCGCCGAGTTGCCCTCAATCTGCCTGTTCAACTCCCTTACAAATTCCGGTGCTCGGTCGCTCCTCATATATCGCACTGCCAGTTTCGGAAGCGCCAGGTAGTAGAACATTACACCCGTCAATACAATAATGATCAGTACCACTATGAGTACTGCCGGCCTCTTACTCCTCTTTTTATCCATATATCCTCTCCCTGCTAATGAAGGTTCTCGTTACAATTCCAAGAAATTGACCGGAGCTGTAATTGCATATTCTATATTCTTTAACCAGTATAACTCCAGTTGACCAATACCCACAATCTTTTTCCAACTTGTGGTATACTCTTTTTATTCGTGTCTCATTGCCAAGGAGGTTGCAGATGCTGTCTCGAGAAGATTTTCCTATTGTCAGAAGGCTGTTTTTCGCATTGTTGCTCATCGCTTTTACTGTTCCCTTTAGCTTTGCCCAAAACCAGACAGTAGCTGTTCTTCCCCTTGAAAATTCCACCGGAGATACCCGCTCAGACTACCTAGGTAAAATTGCCGAGGCTCTGTTGATGTTTGACCTTGCCTCGCAGGAGGATGTAGAGCTTGTGAGCCGTAGTGAGCTCGATTCAGTCATGCAGGAACAACGGCTTGCCCTTAGCGGACTCACCGATGAGAATTCCGAATTGAGAGAAGTCGGTGGGCTTACCGGTGCTAGTTATCTTATAAGGGGAGAGTATGTGCATCTTGGAGACGATATTCTCTTCAATATCAGGCTCATTTCAGTAGAAAGCGGTGAAGTAACCGTGGTGAGGGAGCGGGGTACCGACGAGAATACCGTTCACAGGGTTTCCGAAAAACTCTTGACCAGGCTCACCGGTTCAACTCCCGCGTTAGAAAACGAAGCAGGCAAACGTTCAATTATCAGTATGAAAAACGAGGAGCCCGGCTCACTGCATATCTTTTCCAATCTGATAGATGCACAGATTTTTCTGGATGATGAGTTCCTCGGCTACACTACAGGTGTAGTTACCCAGCCCTTCATCATAGATCAGGTGCGTCCTGGCCCGCACATTGTGAGAACTCACTTGAGCAAAAACTTCGGTGTGGTAGAACTTCCGGAAATACGCTTTGGAGATTGGCAAACTGAGGTGCTAATTCGCCCCGGGGCCCGTACGGTAGTCCGTGACGAGAGTCGCCACTTCAACGATTTTCTGTATGAACTGCAGTGGCTCATTAGGCAAGAATATAACTTCCAAACCTTCGAAGAACTCACTGAAATTGAGGAGGTACTTGCTTATGAGTTTACCGATAGGAATGGGATACTTCGACAGGGGAACCTCACCGTGGTGTCCATTGAGGAAAGCTCTGCTAATCCACTGAGCCTCGAGCTCGGACTTGAGTTCGACCACTTATCTGCAGAACGAAGGCTCTCAGTACCTGTAGAGTTTGGGGAAGAAGAGGAAAGGCTGAAACTAGATCTAGTAGATCTTGAGGCCTCGATAGAGTACAGATACGACCGCTACGAACTATCATTATCTCTAACCCGAAACGATGTGTATCAGGGAATGCACCGGGATGAGTATCATTAGTTTCTCATTTGAGCCAGCACGGACACTTGAGAATCGGTGCAAAATGCTGTTCGTCCTTCGAATTCGCCTTCACAATCAAATATTGATTGCAGATTCTCAGAAATCCGAAGGTACAATTCCTTCGAAATAGATATTTTTCCAGGAGCGGTAAAAGTTTTTTCCAAATGAGCAGCATAGTTAATAGTTTCCGACACAATTTGACCGGTATTCTGGGTAAACTTCATATTGCCTGTATCGAGTCCGATTCGTACTGAAATTTCCTCATCTATTGGCAGACTGGGATCGACGTTGAATACCGACAGTGCATTCTGTAGCTCCAGGGCAAACAGAACTGCGCGGGTTGGATGATCCTTGAAGGTAAAGGCAACCAGTCCGCCGTCCCCAGACCAACTCCAGATGCGCCCGTCATACACCGCTAAAATGCGCCGCAGCAAACTCCAGAATTTGGCGTACACCTTTTCTATCTTTTTCATGCCATACTTCTTCACCAAAGCTGAATTGCCTACTATATCGATACTTGCAACAGTTATCTCATACTTTTTTCCTTCCCTCAGTGCTCCCCAGTTCGACAGTTCATCCTGTGCGTCTTTTAGTTTCTTTAACTTTCGTTTTTTAAAATCGTAAATATAACCGGATGAAACCATATCTTTCATGAAAGTCTCGATACTATCGAAAGCAACGGTTTTTCCCAACAATTCGCTGCCATCCAGTTCGATGAGACACTTAATGAGCTCCTCTTCTTTTTGACTAGTGAGGCATTCATCGACCAAAGCTTCAGCAGCCTTTCGTCGTGGAATGGTAATGTGATCATCAATCCCGAGCTTTTCATGGGAATTGTAGCGTTTGAATAACATACGGCCGATTTCGTCGATTTGATTCGGCTTTAAATGTTTTGTCAGCATTTCGGTCATATCGTTTAGCAAAACCGGATCAAGCATGAGGATCTCCTATTAGTTGCATTAAAAGCATAATAGCACCAATAGCTAAAATATAAAAGTGATGGCTAAAATGTTAATGCTAAAGTTTCTGTTCCCGGGCGATTTTTCGTAATCTTTTGATACGGGCAGGAATATCTGGATGTGACCGAAAAATTGAGCCCGGCTGTTTTGGCCGTTTAAATGGAAATAGCTGAGAAATCGTATGTGACTGCACCCGGTCTATACGCTCAAGGGCATCTGCCAGACCTTCCGGATCATTTGTAAGCTCAAGGGCTCCCAAATCGGCATTTAACTCTCTGGAACGGGAAAACGCTAACTGCAGTAGCACACTGGCAATCGGCGCTCCGAAGAGAATAAGCAACAGATGCAGCGGAAAAGTACCCTCGGAAAGAATCAGAAGTGGAAAGAATAGTATCAGCATAAACCAGGCTACATTGGCAATACTCTGAGTTATGATATGAACACTTAGGGTGAGCTTTAATAGAACCGTATCCCGAAACTCCAGATGCGCCACCTCATGGGCCAGAATACCCCGTAGCTGCCGGGTGTTTAGCTTATTCGCAGTGGATGGAGTTAGAACGATGATGGGCCCTTCCCGGGTCTCAAGAGTTGCGGCATTCATCATATCCTCAGCAAGCAGGTACACAGAAGGGTTTTGTTTCAGTTGTGTCTTAGATATCAATTCATCAAGGATCTCGTAAATATGCCTACCCTGATCCCGTGAAACCGCTATCAGATTGTCCGGAATCGGCGGTTGTCCCCGACTTTGAGAGACAAATGCCAGCATAAGCACTCCGACAAGAACGAAAATTATTCCCATCATGCCAAACACCTGCAGGGCCACTACCACTACCAGCGCCACCATAATGGCTACAATCAGTGCACTTTCCAGGAACAATAGAAATTTTTGTGTCTCAATTCGTCGAGCCATAAATTAAAACTACAATTTTCTACAGTCGGAGGCAAGTTCTAAGAGCTATTCAAACTATAGAATTTCATACACTCTAAACGTGTATTCTAAGCTTAACTAATGTCATTCTCGCTTTTCTTCCTCTGTAAGTTTCTTCTTCTGTGAGCTCAAAAATTTTTTACTGTAGAAAAAGTCCTTAAAAACAGCCCTTCTCTAAAAACACAAACGCTTTGATTCGTAACAGGTCGGATCGATTGATCACCACTGCGCTGCAGAGAGTTGAATTTTTTAAGAATGCACGCTCGATTTGCTTTACGCCTATTATTCATTAGAATCTAAATATACACGGAGTGCGGCCTGTGCGGCGCGTGGAAGGAGAGAAGTGTGAACACAAATAAGAACTTTCTTAAGGTGGAAGAGCTCATCGAGCTTGCAGTCGAATTCGAACAGGAGTCGGCCGACTACTACCGTGATCTGCAGAAATGGGTGGAGGATACCGACTCCCACGCCCTACTGAAAACTCTCGAGAAACAGGAGATAGAGCACAGGGATACCCTGAAAAATTTCGAGCTTGAGGACAGGGCCTACCCCCTGCTCCAATACGGTCCCTCCTTTAGTATCTCCCTTCCCGAAATAGAATCAGAGAATCCCGGATTGCGTGAGCTTCTCGATGTGGCAATTGAACGGGAGATAGTCTCGAGAAAGATTTATCATAACACTGCGGGACAGGTCTTCGGTAATTTAGCGGAGCTCTTAGAGGACCTCGCAGGCTTCGAGCGGGAACACGAAGTCAAGCTGAAGGACATGCGTGACTACCTCATGGGCGAAGAGCGAAGCTGAGAGATACATAGGTTTGGCTGCCCATATTCTCACCATTGTGAACGTAGGTCTCGAGGTGATTGTCGAGCAGGAGTTTAGTAATGAATCGAATTGTTCTTACAGGATAAGTCGCTGTGGTTCTGCTGGTTCAGGGTCCCAGCACTCCGGCACAGACGTCCCCTTATGCGACCGGTATCAAGATAAACGGAAAATTCATACCCGCGGAGCCGTCACTTTAGGAACCCAGGACGGCTCGCTGGTGATACTGGTGAACGAATGACAGAACGGCGATTGATATATTGTCCCTTTCGGGCGAGGATGATCCATGTCGTTTCGTACTAACTGGAGAAAAGCGGAATACTGACTGTGAGGAAGGTCGCTGCCCATTACAAGGTTAGCGGTAATTTCAATCTGCTTGTACTTGTCATTGATTTCTAATAAACGCTTGAAGCTTTCTTCCACTCGGTCGGCGCGAATCGGCTTTCGGATCTGATTGATAGTAGCCTGGTCGGCGAATTCATAACTCAGATTTATATACGTTCGGCATTCGAGCTGTTCTAGGCACTGAAAAAATGAGTCTACACAAATGGTCATATTAGGGCGTAGTATTCCGTCGTAGCCTGCGTCCGGAAAGTCCGCATGATGATACAGGTAAGGATATTCACCGGTCATACTTACCCCGTGGGCCGAAAGATACCCGACTGCAGTTTCAGTGGCCTGCAGGGAGGCCATAATACACTTCAGTTCTTTGGATAATTTGTCAGCGCCAAGGGCGGTATTACCGAGTGAGGTTCAACTCCCCCGACACCCTATTCTCGATTTAGAGTTCAGTATTATTCAAACCAGGCGTCGACTAAGTCACAGTTCGAGTCAATCCACTGTCGAACCCCGGACTCAGTGCTATCGGCTTAATTGATATTTGCCATAAGGCTGCCGAGGCTGCTGATCAGCTTGTAATCCAGATTGTAGTCCTCTACCGCTTGTTGGGTTAGTTTCATAAGAGAAGAGCCTGAGTCTATACCGAGCGTAAATATTCGATCCGATAACGCCGGTCATCTTCGGAGCGGAAGAACTCTATAGTCGTTTCGTGAAGAAGTAAATGTCGATCCTGCATATAATGAACGTTTTTTCCAGTAATTGAAGTGTCTTAACTAAAGAATACATGCTATCTAACGATTACGGTTGAATGAAACGGGAAGTTCACCTATTATTTTAACTGCATTTAGCTTAATGTCTTACATCCACATTGTAAAGAGGCCATATGGGGCAAGCAGATTTTCGAGATACGATAAAAGAATACGGGAAAAAGCAGCCGCACTCCCTCGACATCCGGACATTCCATGTTAACTTTGGCCTCCGGTGTAATCAGCAATGCCGACATTGTCACCACCAGACGGGTCCGGAAAGGTCAGCGATGATGTCGTGGGAAACCATGGAACTGATCATAAGAAACGCACAAAAACAGACCGTTGAGACAATTGATATTACCGGCGGCGCACTTATCAAATCGTGTGTTAAACCGCTCATCGAATAGGATAAGGACATCTAATGTTGAGTAACTGCCTCATAGTTATGGTAAAATGCCCAAGAAAAGGCAAAGTAAAAAGCAGGCTGTCCCGATCCATCGGTGAAGGGAACTCCGCCGAATTATACCGCCGTAGTGCTTTGGATTTATTAGATACCCTCGACGCGATTAAGTACCCCCAGTTTGATGTGCTCATCGGATACCACCCGCCCGACGCGTCGGACTGCATCGATTCCTGGATCGGTTCTAAATGGGAAAAAATACCCCAATCGGGAAACGATCTGGGAGAAAGGCAGGCCTCATTATTAAAGAAGGCCTTTGAATACGGGTATTCCGCGGCCTGTGTGACCACCAGCGATTCTCCCGATATTCCCGCGGAGAGATTCAAAGAGGCAATCGAAAAATTATCACGATGGGAAAGTGTTATCGGTCCTTCTACCGACGGAGGCTATTTTCTAATCGGTTTTACCAAAGAATCTTTCGAAGAAACTCCTTTCCTGGATATGGTCTGGAGCCATCCGGGAGTAACGGATGAAATGGAAAACAGACTGGAGCGGTTCGGGACCCGGTGGACTGAAACGGAACCGTGGCCGGATATAGACAATGTAGTCGATGTAAAAGCTCTGCTTGCCAGGCATCCCAAAGGTATTGGGCGTGTGAATGAACCGAAGAGAACAATGAACTTCTTGCGAAGGCTTAACCTGCCGTGAACGAGGAAAAATCTATTTCCCTTATCATTCCCGTCTTTCACGAACAAGAACGAATAAACCGGCTTATCGATTATCTTACTTCCTTACCCGGAGAAAGGGCAGTCGAGATTATCATCGTCGACGGGGCACCGGAACAGGATACCATCAAGGCGATAATCGATCAGAGAGTGATAAGGGTGGCATCCGCAAAAGGTAGAGGTATTCAGCTCAACGAGGGCTTTCGTCACGCTTCAGGAAAGTATCTTCTTTTTCTGCATGCCGATACATTTCCCCCGCCCGCGGTATACACATGTGTACGAAAGACTTTGTCTGAAACGAATATTTCCGCCGGCGCTTTTACGTTGAACTTTGACCATGCGAACACACTTCTGAAAACCATACGGTTCATGAGCAGTATAAGGGTGGCGGTTACCAGAATCCCCTACGGTGACCAAGCAATATTTATTAAGACAAGTGTATTTACTAAAATCGGAGGATATAAGAACTATCAACTCTTCGAAGATATCGAACTTATGGAGCGGCTTAGAAGAAGAAAACACAGGATTACAATCCTTAAGCAGAAAGTAGTTACATCGGGGAGACGGTTTCGGAAGAGCGGGACTCTTCGGGGGGTATTGAAAGTCATCCTGCTTCTCATCCTTTACAAAGCAGGCGTTCATCCCGATACTTTGTCAAAAAAATACTAACACATAGGAATAAAAACAGTTCTCATTAAGAAATTCTCCCCTCCTACGTAGCCATCCTTCTCAGTTTTTACCAACCGACGGTTAATATAGGAACCACGGCTATCCTGAAGATCCCATTAATCGGTTCCCTCATTTCCGGGTCAAAGGGCTGAACCCACACAGTCCCCTCATATTTGCTTATGAACAGATAGCTATGAATAGAAGGATCATCGTTGATCATGTGACGAGCCATTGGCACTAAATTTCAAGATTCCAGTTAATTTGATAGCTTGCTGTTTTACACTACAAACAAAACCAATAGAGAATGTTTTCCCTTATCCACTGTTTGACTTTCGCCGTCAAAACTCCTACACCTTAGGTATGCAAACTAAAGTTATCATCATCGGCGCAGGGCCGATCGGTCTGGAAGTGGCATCTGTGCTGAAACAGAATAATATCGACTACCTGCAGTTCGACGCCGGGCAGATAGGCCACACGTTTTTGAAGTGGCCCCGCAACACCTTGTTCTACAGCTCCCCTGAGTGGATCGCCATTGCCGGGATACCGATTCATACCCCGGAACAGTTTCGCATTACCGGAGAACAATATCTGGCTTATCTGCGGCAGGTAGCCGAGGTTCTGGATTTACCCGTGCATACCTATGAACGGGTTGTCGATATTTCCGGCAGCCAGGGCGATTTTACAGTTAGCACGGAAAAACGTGGGGAGCGGGCTGCCTATCGCTGCAGTTCCATCATTTTGGCTACCGGCGGACTCGACCGTCCCCGTAAACTTAACATTCCCGGTGAAGACCTATCGCATGTTAGCCACTTTTTCGATTTGCCCCATCGCTACTTCCGTCAACGACTGCTAATAGTAGGCGGTCGAAATTCAGCTGTCGAGGCTGCTATCCGCAGCTGGCGGGCCGGTGCTAATGTCACTTTAAGCTACCGCCGTCACGAACTGAGCAAGGAAAAAGTCCTCGACCGCCTGCATCTTGAAATAAACCTGCTAATAGAGAAACAACAGATCCGTTTTCTGCCCAACACAGAGCCGGTGCGTTTTGCAAACCGCACTGCACTACTGCACACTTCCGAGGGTTTCGAGTCTGAAATTGAAACAGACTTTGTCTACCTGGCCACTGGTTTTGAACAGGATCAAAGCCTGCTGCGCAACACCGGTATTCAACTTATAGAGCCGGAAAACACCCCCCGCTATGATCGGCAGACGATGCAGACCAATGTTCCGGGCATCTATATCGCCGGCACTGCGGTCGGAGGCAGTCAACGGGAGTTCACCGAGTTCATCACTACTGGCCATGTACACAGTTCCCGTATCCTAACAGCCCTCACCGGCAGGGGTTCTGCCGTAACCGGAAACCTGCCGGGGCGCAATTATTCCCTGACTCCCGGGGATATTGAATAGTACCCACTTTACCTGGCGGGAACATTATGTGTAAGGGAAAGTGATTGTGAAGCGGGTGTTAGGAGTTCTGTCCAGCGTAAACCTGCCGCGCAGCTGCTGGACAAGGTTCTGAATAAGGATAAGGCCCAGACTGGATACTGTCATGATGTTGAGGTCTTTAGGAAACGGATGACCGCTATTTGTTATTTCCATTTGATAGTGCGACCTATTGTCCGAGAGTGTAACTCTGAAATAATTTTTATCTAAGTGCGGATCGAAACCGTGTTTTACCGCATTTGTGGCGAGTTCCGATAAAATTAAACCCAGGGGAACTGCACGATCTGGATCGAAATATACGTCGTCCATATCAATTTCTATCGAGATTGGTATGTGCGAAAGTGAATAAATAATTTCCTCTACCAGTTCCCGAATATAGCGGGGGAAGTGAATTTCACTCACGTTGTCGTCACGATAGAGTTTTTCATGAACCGTACTAACTGCCCTGATCTGATTTTTTAGATCCTGCACAACCGCCTCGTTTTCGATTTTGTCGGACTGGAGGTTGATAAAAGAGCTAATCATTGCCAGGTTGTTTTTGACACGATGATGTATCTCCTTTATGAGGAAATCCTTATCTTCCAGCGCTTTTTCGAGCTGTTTCAAACTCAAATTATTGCGGTAGTAGAGATACACTATCAGGCTTATGAGCATAAGCAGGGCGAAACCGGTGGCATTGTTGCTCATTCTAATTGTAAAGAGCTGGCGGTCTATGTGTGTTTCGATGTACTTCTGCAGTGTGGCTAGGCTGGCCTGAATCGAATCGTGATCGGCTTGTTCAGGGCTTTTTGATATAGTATCCACCTCAGTTTCCAGGGTATTCAATGCCGAATCCAGCTGCGTATCGACACTTCGCAGTTTATCGAAAAACGGGCTTTGTGCTGTTTCATTGAGCAGATGTGCGAAATCGCTGTTGTGCTGATTACGTTCGGAGTTCGATTCTGACGGCACCCGGCTGTGGTAGTAGGCTGTATTTAGTTGATACACTCGCCATTGATTCGAGAGAACCGCTTCGGTGAGGTTATGTGTAAAATGCAGAAAACCGACCAGAATCACAAGCGCGGCCAGCAGGGTCATCAATGGAAATACTTTTTTTATATTTTCAATTCCAGACATTCTGTACAGAGTTTACTATATTTTAGAGCTATTGAAAAGAATTTATTGACGTAAGTATACCGGATTGCTACACTTCGCATATGATACCTGCCTGGCCCCACTCAAAACCGACGTATACCGGACTGCAACAATTAAAAATACTGTTTTTTGCCCTGCTGCTGGGTATTGCAAACGGGACTATGGGCATTATTAGTGCCCATGTGCTGGAATTTCCTCTGTTCATGGATACCATTGGTACACTACTCTCCACCGCACTGTGGGGGTTCTGGCCCGGTGCGGTAACAGCAGTTTCGACCCATGTTTTGATGGAATTATTACGGGGCATTACCGGGGCGAACTTCAACCTGCCCTGGATGATCTGCAGTCTGTCTTCCGTTATTGTTCTGGCCCTGATGATACACTTCGATCTATTTAAAACTTTCATGCATGCGCTACTGGCCACTTTTCTGATTACCTTCGCAAACTCGATTACCGGGGCTTTGGTAGCCACCCTGTTTTTCTCCGGAATAACCGTACATCCCGTCGATTATATTATGACTGCATTCCTCTCGGTTGGGCAAAGTTTTTTCAGTGCCTCCTTCTGGGCCCGCCTTCCCGTCAATCTGATCGATAAGGGAATTGCCGTGTTCATTGTATTCGGCATTACCTATCTGTTGCGCTCAAGGCCCAATACCTCTGAGGAAATAGTTTAAAGTCATACATACCTTCGTCCAGAGTGCCGCCAAGCTTAGGCTTATCGGGGCGTGATTCTAAGAATTTTATCATCGCCATCCCGCGGCCGGCCGCGGCCGTCCCGGTTGCTGGTCAGTACGTACAGGGCCCCATCGGGGCCTGCCACCGCTGCCCTCAGGCGACCGTAGAGGCTGTCCCTGCGAGAGGAGGCGAAGAGCCCTTGGATGGAGGTAATCCGATACTCCTCCCCGTTTCGATGGGTAAGACCGATGCGCATCAGGGTTTCACTTCCGAGTGTTGCCAGGTAGAGTTTGCCGCGCCAAAAGGTCATGCCCGCCGGCGGAGTAGCCGGTTCCCACATAATCAGCGGATCCTCGTACTCGGCAAGCCCGCCAACGCCTACCTCCCGTGGCCAGCCGTAGTTCTTCCCCTTCTCGATCACGTTAACGATGTCATGACCGCGCAGCCCATACTCTCCGGAGGGTCCGTGCTCTGAGGAGAAAAGGTCTCCGGTCTCAGGATGCCATGCGAGTCCCTGGGGATTGCGATGACCAATGGACCAGATTGGTGATCCGGGAAATGGGTTATCCGGCGGAATAGAGCCGTCGGGAGCTATTCGCAGAATACTCCCGGAGAGGATCTCTCGATCCTGTGCCCGTTCAGCCTTAAAGTTCTCACCTGCAGTAGCGTAGAGCATTCCGTCAGGGCCAAAACCGAGCCGACCGCCGTCATGGTAACGGGATCCGGGAATTCGATCCACCAATACCTTGTCTGGCTCCGCAGTAACACCACGGTGGTAAAATCTCTGCACACGGTTATACAGTTCGCCCCCCTCGCGATAAGTGTACATCGCATAGAGGTAGGGCTCCTCAGGAAAATCGGGGTGCAGCGCAAGCCCCATCAAGCCCCCTTCGCCTATGGCCGCCACGCCGAGTTCCAGATAGGGCTCCGCCACAAGCCGGCCATCGCGGATCAAACGGATCCTTCCGGGCCGCTCGCTTACCAGTGCCCGCCCGTCGGGCAGAAATACAAGTGCCCAGGGTGCCACCAATCCTTCTATCCAGCTCTCGACTTTTAGATCTTCAGGTTCTTCGATAAAGCGTGTCTCCACCTCCTGGGGAACCTCGCCGACCACCGGTCCGTTCTGGGCAAATCCGAGACAGCCGACGAGCATAAATATAAATACGCCTGTGAGTGTAAAACGCATGCTTACATCCTCCTTTTATATTTTTAAGGTTAATAAAACTCGCGCCTCTATGCCATAGCTGTTCTTTTCTACGCCACTTGTGTACTTATTATGGAAAACTTGAAAAGAAAAAGAAACTTATTGACCTTTATCATTTTTGATAATATTATCTTAATCGATATGAAAAATAACATGAGTGTGCAAAAACGCGTAAAGCTGGTAATCCATCCGGTACGACTGCGTATCATCACCCTTCTCTCCGGTAAGGAGCTGACCAGTCAGGAGATAGCCGAACGATTACCGCAGGTGCCCCAGGCAACGCTTTACCGGCACATAAAGCAGTTGGAGGAAGGAGGGATCATCCGAATCACCGAAACCCATCAAGTAAGGGGTACCGTAGAGAAGGTCTACACCGCAGGGGCCGAGGATAAGAGCCACTTCACTGCAGAGGATATCCGACAACTCTCTCCCGAAGAACATACCGCCCTCTTCGCCTCTTTTATCGCCGGTTTGTACGAGCAGTTTCTTTCTCTTACTGAAAAGGCGGAAGAGAAGCTGGAGCTGCTCGAGTTAATGGGTTATGGTACCGTACCGGTGCGTATGCGGCGGGATGACCTGCCCACCTTCCAGCAGGAGTTTAACGCTCTGCTTCAACGATATATGGAGAGAGCAAAAGACGTACCGAAAGAATCCCCCGAAGCTGTCGATTTCACATTTACTACAATACTATTTCCGGAGGCAGGCCATGAGTCTCAATCTTAATCTTTCCCACTTTTTTCTCCTCCTTTCAATGGGGACGATCGGAGCCGTTGCGATTATGCCCTATGCGATGGCAATGCAAAATACAGTCGAGTTTACCCCTACCCTGATTTTCATCTCGGTTCTACAGGGGATCATCTTGTCGGCGATCGCCATTTTCATCGGGATGCTCGCCTCCCGCTCCTTGGGCCTTTGCATCTGGTCCGCTCCGCAGCGTTTTCCCGTGGCAATTCTTCTCGGAATTGCTGCGGGTGTTTTGGTACTGTTGCTGGAGCTCCTTATCTTTCTCCCCAATCTTCCGGAGGCGTTAAGTGCCGTAGGAAGAGCTGAACATATCGCTCCGTGGAAGGGGCTGCTGGCCGGATTCTATGGCGGTATTAACGAAGAGCTGCAGATGCGATTCTTCATGCTCTCGGGACTACTCTGGATCGTCACCCGGTTCTGGCACGGCCCGGAAGGAGGCGCTACAACCGCAGCATTCTGGATCATAAACATCCTGATCGGGATCGTCTTTGGTCTGGGTCACCTTCCGGCACTCAAAGCCGTAACGGATATTACTCCCTTTCTCACAATCCGATCCATTGTCCTGAACCTGGGTCCTGGTGTGGTTTTCGGATGGATTTTCTGGAAGTGGGGGCTCACCGCCGCCATGGTAAGCCACTTTTCGGCGGATATGGTTCTCCATGTAATCAGTCCCTGGTTCACCAAAGTGTTAGGACTGGCGAGCATGAGCTAAAATGTTATGGTAATTTTATGAGACAAAAGATGTCTGAAGACTTGGTAGTCAGAAACCCTAACTGAGTCAAGTTTTTAAGCGCATCAAGCGCCTCTTGCTCGGTAAACGGAACGTTTATCGTTGAGTTCATTCCTTCTCTGATCGCTGGCCCTTCAAGACAGTACCGCTTTTTGCTTTTGAAAACCTCGTGAAAGTCATTCTGATTTAAGAATACGTCTATGATTCCCTGTTCAATGGAAGTCATACATTCCCCCTTACTTTCTTTTAATTTAAACTTAAATTCATAGTCACGAGAAATCAAGAGATAACAAAAAAAGGCCAGGCCGCAGAACGGGCCGGGACTCTTCAAACTGATTGTTCTAATTCTGCGATATAGTGTCGCTCGGTATTCTCCGCAATCCGCACAAATCGCTTGAGGGTCTGCCGGCTGCGGTCCTGCACCAGTGCCTTCAGCTGTTCCATCACCTCCACGGCGTAGCGCAGAGCCACGGCCTCCTTCTCGGAGGCAATTTGGTCACGAATGGCCCGGAGCACCTCGAGGGTGGCGTCCACTGTCCCGCGCCGCATGCCCAGTTCCGTGAGGGTTTTCAAATGCCCGATCATGTGTTCAATATCCCGTCGGGGTACGGATATAAAGGCACGGCGCAGCAAAGCCTCGGGAATCTCTTCAGCGGGCTTGTCGGTGAGCCCCTCCGCTTCACGGAGCTCCTGTATATTCTCCGTCGCCAGCCGCTCCACTTTGATGGAATGGCGAAAAGTAGCCAACACCTCCAATCCTGCCCGGGCGGCGGTTACCAAGCTCCCTCCGTGTTTAACTAAAAAGCCCGGCATCTTGGGCAGCAGGGTCAGCAAACGGACGCGGTTATTGAGAATATCCACTACCGCCTCTACGCTCTCATCACGACGTTTACGCTGCTCCCCGGCTGGATAGAGTACTTCCTGGAAAAATGCTTTCACCTGATCGATGGTGTGATGATCGAGCCCCTCCAGCAATCCCTCTTCTTCGATAGCGGGGACGGTTTCGAGATAATCAAGCCGGTATCGCCGCTCCACTTCTTCTCTGAAGAACGAAATAAAACGGCGCTGCAGAGCCTCGTTATCCTGCGGTTCATATGTTTCATCCATCACCTCAAATTCTAACTTCGCGACGACGGAGAGTAAAGGCGTTGTTCCGATTTCTGAGCCGAGATTTCATAACTTTCCGGGTTTTATGGCTTGTGCAAGTTGATGTATTTTCATATAGTCATCTTCTGCTTGACATAAGGAAAAATAATAGCACAACTTTGGATGAGTTCGAAAGGGGCAATAGAATGCTACATGGTGGAAATTTTTTGAAAGCGGGTCTATGTCTTGTCGTTGTGCTTATGCTGTACACCGGTAGTATCCAGCCGGCAGCGGCAGATGAACAGCTTAACAGGCAGAGTTACCGGATAATTTCCGGAGAGGTGTACCATGTGCTTGCTGGGGTGCGGTGGTATGATGGAGAAGGCGGTTCACTACTCTTCAATCGTCTTGACGGGAAGCACCAAGCCAAAAGCTGGTTCGCCGATTTCCTCAGCGAAGAGGATGTCGCCGGCTATGTCTGGCCGGAAAACTGCAATATTTCACTACGCAATAACAAGCCCGGTTCCGGTGAAAATGTGATGGAAGAGGGGTGGCTGCGTAAGCACGATGCTCGCCTTCCGTATCGTGAAGGGTATCCTGTTAGTGGTTATGATATAGAAGTCCGCGATACACTTAAATCGGGTTCCGTAAATGACGCAGCACAGCTTGTCATGGATCTTCAGTATCTTTTTCAGGCCCCCATGATGAGAGATGATACAATGTCTTGGTCCCTCTCTAACGATTATAACCCTGAAAAACGAACCCTGAGTTTCTCGGTAGAGCTTGTTACTGCCTCCAGTGTCGCGTCTGAGTGGGATTTTAGATACGGTCGTAACCCGGCCACGGGAGAAATTTCGCATTTGACAATCCGTTTCTTCCAAGCCAATCTTGACGGATACAATGATACCTCGGAACTTTCGAACGACAGTATAATTCTGGCCGATGCTCTTACGAAAAATTTCAACGCTTTTTTTCTATACCGCTTATACAACTATTTACACATCTACCATACTGAAAAATGGCCCGGGTATACCCTCAAATATCCCGATGGCATCCTGCGTCGCACTTCCGGTGAAAGCGGCCGCGGATACGGCTACACAATAGAGCTTATAAGTACCACCGGAGGATAAACTGCAGGACACGTGGTATCCGACATTTTTGATATTAAGAGTGAGCAATAATTTAGGTGCTACCTGGTCGCTATTTCAACTCCAAGTGCTTGTTATGTGCCGCAGATTATCCTTCTAATATTTCATTCAATAACCCTTTTACAATATCGCAGCTTCTCTTTTGAATCCTCTTATGATCAAATAGGCCGCCATGATCATTTCCTGAATGAAAATGGGAAAGTTCATAATGAGATTCGCTGTGGAAAAAGATTCCTGAATACCGAAAAGCTCTAAGAAAGTGGTTATAAAATGGAGAGCAATGGCCACTATTCCAAAAATAGAGATCCATCGGGGGATAAGCTTGCTTCTATAAAAAACCATGTATAAAGTAAACGCGTATATACTAAAGACAAATATAAGGACGGGATTCCGGGTGAGGTCCTTAATTGTATCACCTAATAAATACAGTAAGCCACTATCTATAGCAAGAGGCACGCTATTTTTTGCAAAGAAAAACAGACCAAGAAACAAGAGGACTGCCATAATATAATTTACCATCTCTAATCCGCTTCTGAACACCAGACATACAAGGGCAGACTTTTCATATTTCTTTTTTAATAGGGGAAATAAGAGTATTGGTATAAAGCTGAGGCTGGCCCCCATAAGGAACACCGCAAAGATTCCCCCCATATACCTGAGTTCATGAGCAGCAATTGCGGATAAATAATTGTCCGCATTTTGCAGTGGATTCATCAATACCACACTCACAATTCCGAACACCGTGCCCAGAATATACAATACTCCTACAGCGATAGAAACTCGTCTTTCTCTTTCCAATGTTTTTCTCCTAATCTTCTATTGTAACCACTACCTTGCCCTGGGCTTTTCCGGCGGCGTAGTACTTCAATGCTTCCCC
>JAIPFV010000041.1 GCA_021736475.1 Spirochaetia bacterium
TTTTCAGTTAGCCAGTCAATAATCGCCTCGAAGACACCCCCAATATCAAATATTTTATGTAAAGTTACACTATCCATTCTTATTTTCCTCCATTATCCGATTCTTGGTTACTGATGCCTTCTTCCATCTCTGAAAAGTGCATCGGAGATTCGGTGTCTTCAGTTTCGTCACTTACTTCATTGATAATCGCCGCACGGTCAACGATTCCCTTATACCGGTAGTCTTTATCGATAACCACGATAGGGTATTTGGTTGCCAGGGCAGTGGCTAAAAGGTCGGATATCGGAGTATCTTCATAAGCAGTATATATATCGCGTATGAGGATCGGTTCAAGATCGCGCTCTTTCTTCTTTTGTAGTTTCACAGTATCATCAATACGAGCCATACCTTTCAGGTAGCGATCCGAATCAACTACAAAGATACTGGAAATACCATTCTTTTCCATAGTTCGGCTGGCAGCTCCGGGTCCGTCCTTAGGAATAGTCATAACCGGGGCCTTACGCATAATTGATGATACGGTGATAACCTTGGTTTTGTCGACCTTCTCGACAAACTTTGCCACATAATCGTCGGCAGGTTCCGAGAGAATCTCTTCAGGTGTACCCAGCTGTCGAGAAGTTCCATCCGGACCAAGAATAAGAATTCTGTCACCCAGTTTCAAAGCCTCATCCAGGTCATGGGTAATAAACACAATTGTCTTATGCATTTTAGCCTGCAGCTCGAGCAGCTCATCCTGCATCTGATTACGGATAAGCGGATCAAGTGCACTAAAAGCTTCGTCCATCAACAGTATCTCGGGGTTATTGGCCAGGGCACGTGCCAAACCAACCCGCTGCTGCATACCACCGGAAAGTTCATCGGGCATGCTCTTTTCGTAGCCCTTCAGTCCCACCAGTTCAATCGCATCTAGAGCCTTTTTATTACGTTCCTCTTTTTCCATACCACCGATTTCAAGCCCGAACTCAACGTTGTTTGTTACATTACGGTGCGGGAGCAGACCGAAGTGCTGGAATACCATAGACATCATATAACGACGACTTTCACGAAGCTCTTCTCTGTCCATTTCCAGAATGTTCTTACCATCGATATAAATCTTACCGCTAGTCGGATCGATGAGTCGATTCAAACAGCGAATGAGTGTTGACTTCCCGCTGCCGGAAAGACCCATAATAACAAAGGTCTCTTTCTTCTTAATTTCGAAGCTGACACCGCGAACAGCAACCACATTTCCGGTTTTCTCCAGAATTTCCGGCCGCTCCAACCCTTTCTCAATTAATGGGAAAGCTTTCTTTGGGTTTGGTCCAAAAATCTTGTACAGATTGTCAACCTTAATTTTTACGTTTTCATCCATATTTATCCCTCTTACAATTACAACTCTATTAGTTTCAAAGTTTAATGCTCAAAATGTTCAACAAGTTGCTTTTAATAGTATTAAACTGAAAGGAAAAAGTCAAGTTATAGTAATTTTTTAAGTTATTATATCATATAATTTTATTAAAATATATATTTTTTTTATATAAATATAAGGATTGCATACAATATAATAGAACTATTTACTATTCTAAATAATTTGCATATTAGAGATACCCGAATAGTAACACAAGTAATGAAATTACAAGAATTTATAATAAGAATACACTATGAAAGTTCTCTCACTGAGAGCTCGCAGCAAGGTGTTTGTGCAAAGTTATGGGCAAAGTTATGGGCAAAGTTGTGCAAAAAAAACTGCGTAGTAATGTGTTTATATGCTACACTTTACCCGTTCCAATACCCCGAAATTCGACACAACGGTTTCGCTACAAGGAGAGAGCAATGAACAATGGCTATTTACAAGGTCAAGACGGCAGCTCACGAACCTATTACAACTGGAAAACAGATTTACCTGTTGAGGGGGATATCGTTCTGGTGCACGGCTATGCAGAACACTCCGGAAGATACGCCGAGGCGGCAGAACACTTGAACACGGCCGGCTTCAACGTATGGGCTATGGATCATTACGGACACGGGTTATCCGATGGGCACAGAGCGGATGTAAAAGACTTTCGTCTCTTTTCGCAAGATTTACAGCTTTTTATTCAAACTACTGTCAAACCGCAGCAGCAACAGTCCCTGTTTGTGTATGGCCATAGTATGGGAGGAGCTGTATCGCTTTTGTATGCATTGGAACACCAGTCGGAAGTAACCGGTCTCATTTTATCCGGGCCAATGGTCCGCCCTGGTGCATTGACCAGCAAGCTTGAACGAAGGGCAGTGCACTTCCTAAGAAAAATTGTTCCCAGCCTCCCATTTCGCCCCTTTTCCGCCGAGCTTTTATCCCATGATCCTGAGGAGGTGCAAAAATATAAAAATGATCCCCTAAATTACACCGGTAAATTAAAAGTGAGGCTCGGCGACGAGTTACTACGCATGGAGGACTACCTTTCAGATAGCGCATTAAATTCCTTAAGCCTGCCGGTACTGCTGCTGCACGGCGGAGAGGATGAGGTAGTGCCACCGGAGAACAGCAAGGTAATACTTGACCGGATACAATCGACTGATAAAACAAGAATAGTATTTCCGGGTCTGTACCACGAGATTCACAAAGAGGCCGAACGTGAGTCGGTATTTTCAACTATCATTGATTGGGTAGAGGCCAGAAGCTAAGGGCAAGAAGGGTGATTACTTCTTTGCACTCTTTTGATTTTTGACTATTTTTCTCACTTCCTCGACCGTCAATTTATCAATTTCTTCTTGTTCACGCTTTTCCTCGGGAAGAGATACATTCTTGGTGCCGGCCTTAATGTATGGGCCGTATTTTCCATTGTAGATGGCCAGCTTCTTACCCAGCACCTCATCCTTTCCAAAATCCCTTAGCACCCGTGAATTACCTCTTCCCTTTTTCGGTGTTGCGAGTAGTTCCAGAGCCTCATCCAGGGTAATAGAAAACAGCTCTTCCTCCGACTTAATGGAACGGAACTCTCCATCATGCACCACAAAGGGGCCAAACCGGCCTCGATTCGCGGCCACTTCCTTGCCGGTTTCCGGATGCGTCCCCAGGATCCGCGGAAGACTCAGTTGTTTAAGAGCATCTTCCAAATTAGCTTCGCTCGGTTTAAGCCCTTTGTTGAGGGCAGCCCGTTTTGGCTTAGGGTTTTCTTCGGTCACCTCTCCAAGCTGATAGTAGGGGCCGTAGCGGCCGGTGAGGCAATAAATAGCCTGGCCTGTTTCCGGATCATGCCCCAGAGGTTCGGGTCCGTTTTTCTGGATTTCGATGATCTCCCGCACTTCTTCTTCGGTAAGGTCTGCAGGGGCAATATCCTCGGGAATCGAAGCATGAATTGGCTCGGTTTCATCATCCTTATAGACAATATACGGTCCGTACTTACCTACTTTAATGCCATCCACAATATTGATATGGGGCAGTTTGATAGTGCGGGTCTCGTCGGGGGTAATTTCCTTCTCCCGCTGTTCTACCTTCTGCTGCAGCCCCTCCTCCCCGGAATAAAACGACTCTAAATACTCTTGCCGGTCAACTTTTCCTATTGCGATATCATCCAGGGCGGCCTCCATAGCTGAGGTAAACCCGTACTCAATAAGATAATGAAAATGATTTTCCAGCAGCTGTATCACTGCAAACCCGGTAAAAGTGGGTAATAGGGCGCTCCCCTGCTTGCGCACATACTCACGCTCAAACAGGGTATTTATAATCGAGGCATAGGTTGAAGGACGGCCGATCGCCATATTCTCAAGAGTCCTTACCAAGGTAGCTTCAGTGTAGCGGGCCGGCGCTTTTGTTTCGTGGTAAAGCTGCTGAAGCTCAAGCAGATCAACCGTCTCCCCTTCTTCCAAGGGCGGCAAGAAGCTCTCTTTATCATCCAGAGCAGCCTCAGGGTCATCCTTTCCTTCTACATACACCCGGATAAAACCGGGAAATTCTATGCGGGTACCCGTTGCACTGCAGATCGTACGGCCGGCACTGATTTTAACTGTATTTGAAACCTTGCGGGCCTCTGCCATCTGGCTGGCAAGAGTACGCTTCCAGATTAACGCATACAGGGCTTGCTCCTTCCCCGACAGACCGGTCTCATCCGGATGCTTAAATACCTCACCCGACGGCCGGATAGCTTCATGCGCTTCCTGGGCTGATTTTGACTTTGTAGAATACTGGCGCGGCTGTTCAGCTAAATACTCATCGCCGTAGAGCTGACGTACCGCCTGTATAGCGCCATTCACCCCCTCCTGGCTGAGGGCAGGAGAGTCGGTACGCATGTAGGTGATAAAACCTTGCTCATACAGGCGCTGGGCAGTCCGCATCGTCTCGCGGGCTGATAAGCGCAGCTTACGGTTGCCCTCCTGCTGCAAAGTTGAAGTAATAAATGGAGGGGCCGGCCGATTTTTACTCTTTTTCTCGGTCAGCGATACAACTTTCCACTCTGAAGCCTCGACTTCAGTTTTCAGCTCAGCGGCCGCTTGTTCATCTAAAACTACCACATCTTTTTTAGGCAGTTTTTTACCGGTCTCCGGATCAAAGTCCTTTCCCCCGGCCACACGCTTACCGTCAACCGATTCCAAGGCAGCCTCAAAACTGTAGCCGGTCTCAGCACTGGTCTCATTAGCAGGATCGGCGGCACTGCGCTTCTTCAGCTGTGCCTTCAGATCCCAGTACACCGATTTCTTAAATTTGATCCGCTCACGCTCACGCTCGACAATTAAACGCAGCCCGGGGGACTGTACACGACCGGCGGAAAGCCCGTAGGCAATTTTTTTCCAGATGAGCGGAGAGAGGGTATACCCGTACAGCCGGTCAAGAATCCGGCGAGTTTCTTGAGCATTCACCAAATTAGTATCAATGTCGCGCTCGTTTTCCAGTGCCTTCTGAATAGCTGTTTTTGTAATCTCATGGAACACCATTCGCTTTACCGGCACCTTCGGATTCAGCACCTTCACCAGATGCCATGAAATGCTCTCCCCTTCGCGGTCTTCATCAGTTGCAAGCAGAAGCTGATCAACATCCTTAAGCTTCTTTTTAAGCTCCCGGATGATCTTTCCCTTGCCCCTAGGTACAATATAGAGGGGCTTAAACCCGTTCTCTACATCAATACCAAGCCTCGCCCAGCCGGTCTTTTTTAGATCCTTCGGGATATCGGAGGCTGATTGCGGCAGATCACGGACGTGGCCTATACTCGCCTCGACGATGTAATTCTTGGGGAGAAAACGTCTGATAGTACGCGCCTTTGTTGGCGATTCGACAATTACAAGTGCAGTGTGTTCCATAGTAACCCATAACTATACCGATAGCGGGTATTCTGTAAAGGGGCAAATGAACCGAATTAACCGTTTCTACCGGATAATACCGCCGCCAAGGACATTATCCCCCTCATACAGCACCGCAGACTGCCCTGGGGTTATGATATGGGGTTCTTTTAATTCAATCAGAGTTGGCGAGCCGGGGGTAACCCGACAGGGAGTTTCTCCAGCATTGTAACGGACCCGAACAGTGGCCTCAAAACTCTCTGAAACGGGAATAAACCAGTTACAGCGTTCGATGGCAAAGTGGGTATCTCCCAACTCTTCCTTCCTCGCGACCACCACCTTGTTTTCGGCGGCGTTGAGTTTAGCTACATACCAGGGCCCGTCGGATAAGCCCAGACCCTGGCGCTGACCAATGGTGTAATGCATATATCCGCGATGCTCTCCCAGGGGCCGCCCCTGCATATCCACAATCCGGCCGGGATTCTGGGTCAGCTCATTTTTAGTATACTCTTCTATAAAATCTATATATTTTCCATCTACAAAGCAGACATCCTGACTCTCTTTTATGCTCGAGCTGGGAAACTGGTGGGCATGGGCTATCTCTACTACCTCGGGCTTGGTCATGCCGCCCAAGGGAAAGTCACACAGAGGCAGTATGTCCGGATTGATGTGATAGAGCATATAAGATTGATCTTTTTTAGTATCAAAACCTTTCTGTAGAAGGGTTCTGCCATTCTGCTGTTGTGTACGGACATAATGACCGGTTGCCATATGCAGCGGCTCTTCGACCGACATGTGGCCCTTCTCTACCAGCAGAGTCTTGATGCGTTGTGGAAACAGCCCGAAGCGTACAAACTCATTACAGCGTACACAGGGATTTGGGGTTTTCCCGTGACGGTAGTTTTCTACAAAGTCATCCACCACAAATTTCTGAAATTCATCAACCAGGTTCAGGATGTAAAAAGGAATTCCCAGCTGATCACAAATCTCTCGGGCGCGCTGCAGGGTTTCGGTGTTACAGCAGTTTGAATCTTCCCATATATAATGGCTCACCCCAACCACTCGACTCCAGCGCTGGGTAAGTAGATGAGCAGCAACGCTTGAATCAACCCCGCCACTCATACCAATTGCAATTATTCCATTGTTCATAGGGTAAATATAATCAAATTACTCAATTTTTGTTAACCGCTTTCACGGTAAATCATAAGAGGTTTTATAACTTTTTGCATGGTCGGGCGCATATCCTGGCTTTCGAGCATCTCAATCAGCCGCTCGCAGGCCAGTCGAGAGTGTTCCTCCCTGGGCTGGTGAACCGTTGTCAATTTAGGACGAAAATAGCGGCCAAGCTCGGTATCGTCGTAGCCTACTACCCGGATATCATCGGGCACCTTCACTCCAAGTTCGCGCAGTGCCTCTATAGCTCCTAAGGCAACCAAGTCTGCTTCTGCGAAGATTCCGTCGAAGGAGGTTAGATTGTTTTTTCGATCCATTATTGCCTGAAAACCGAAATCGAAAGCACAATCACCGGCGACCACCAGTTGGGGGTCGTAAGCGACCCCCGCCTCCTTCAGAGCTATTTTGTAGCCCTCGGTTCTCTCGTTAAACTGAATTTCATCTGAGTCCTCCCGCAAACAGAGGATAGAGCGGCAGCCGCCGTCAAGCAGCACTTTAGTGGCCATATGTCCGCCTGTCACGTGGTCGGTAAACAGATAATTCATCCAGCTGTAGTCGAAACTACGCGGCTTGAAGTGCAGCACCACAAAGGGTATTCCCGATGTGCGGATATATTCCCAGTCATCTACCGGTATCTCAGGATGAATCACCAGTAATCCGTCAATTTTTTTACGACTTATAAGTTTGCGGATGTTACTTTCGGCGGTATAGTGATTACGCGGAAAACTCCCAATGCTATCCAGGGAAGCTTTTTCCAGACCATGGCGCAGCCCTTGTACCAGGAGCCCCATGTAAAGTGAGTTTCCAAAGGTATCGTATAACTCCGGATAAATAATCCCTATAGTACCGGTACGGCGGGTTGAGAGGCTTTGGGCACTTGAATTAAAGGCGAAATTGAGTTCATCTGCAATTTTTTTTATACGCTTTTTGGTCTTTTCAGAAATAAGAGGGCTATCATTTAAACTGCGGGATACAGTAGAATGACTTACGCCTGCGATACGGGCAATGTCCTTTATGGTTACAGTTTGCTTGTCGGCTTCGTTTTGTTTCATGCACACGGTTGCATACCTCCTTTCCAGTATAGCTTCAATTTACATACTGTCAAGATAAAAAAATATCTTGCACACGGTTGCATAAACTTTTATACTCACCCTGTTCTACCTTTGAATGGAGGCGCGCTATGAGCAGCCAAAAAAGCCCTATCTATATTGAAAACGAATGGTCTATTAGTGAAAATCGATTCGATCCGGTGCAGATAGTCACAACCGGAAGTAATTTTATGACGGGAAACGGCTATTTAGGTTATCGGGGAACTTTTCCGGAGTGGGAAGCCGAGGAGTATGTCGGCTGTATCGTGAGCGACACCTATGATAATGCAGACGGTAAATGGAAAGAACTCTGTAATGTACCAAACGGACTCTACACTGCCTTGCAGCTTGGAGCTGCTCAGGTGCATCCCACACGCGGCCCCGGAGAGGTCTCGGATTACCGACTCTCCCTTAACTACCGCTACGGCCGTACTTCCGGTGGATATACCTGGAACCCACAAGAACCGGGCTTACAGAAAGGAACGGAGCTGCGTGTCTCTTTTGAAAGGTTTGCCTCCTACTCTTCACTGCATCTGCTTGCTCAGCGTGTAAGAATTGCGGCGATAACCGGAGGACTCCTTACCCTCTCTACCGGAGTTGACGGACGGGTGTGGAGTTTGAACGGAGAACACTTTCGTGAATGCTCAGCTTTCAATGAAGGTGATATAATCGGACTGAACTGTGCTACAAGCGAAAAAGGAACCGAAGTAGTAGTAGCCCAGGGAGTACAAATATACGGAGTAACTCCACGCACGAAGGATAGCGCAGAGCCCCTGTCACCCCCCCAGGAGAAGCGCCGGAACTTTAGGCAACTTCAGTTTGAATTACAGGCCGGCGACGAACTGATAATAGAGCAAATGATGACCGTCTTTTCCGGCAATGATACCGCCGACCCCTATTCAGCAGCAGTGGAATTGGCCCGGGAAGCGACCGAGAATGGCTACGAGCGTGAGGCTGGTCAAAGCGCGCGGGTATGGGATACCCTATGGAACCGTTATTTTATTCATATTGAGAGTACCGATACTACCCAAGCGCTGCTGAACTACAATTTGTATCACAATATTATTGCTACCCCAGCCCATACCGATCATCTTCCGATCGGAGCCCGTGGACTTTCCTGTCAAGCCTATCAAGGTGCAGCCTTCTGGGACCAGGAAATATTCAACCTGCCGATGTACCTCTACACCTATCCGGAAGTAGCCCGAAACATACTTATTTACCGCTACAAAACCTTGGATGGAGCCCGCCGGAAAGCCGAGCGGCTTGGCTATGAAGGGGCCTACTACGCCTGGATTAGCGGCGACACGGGAGACGAACTTTGTCCGGACTACTTTTTTAAAGATGTGCTTACCGGCCGCAAAATCCGCAACCACTTTAATGACTGGCAAATTCATATATCCCCGGATATCTCTTATGCCATCCAGCACTATTACCAGGCCACGGGAGACTGGGGATTTATTAAAGACTACGGGGCGGAAATGCTGTTTGAAATCGCCAATTTTTTGGTATCCCACGCCTACTTCAAAAAGGACAAAAACCGGTATGAAATTATTCGTGTCCTCGGCCCCGATGAATACCATGAAAATGCCGACAACAATGTATTCACCAACTTCCAGGCAAAATGGGCTATCGGTACCGCTTTAGATGTATATACCCGCTTATCCTCCACGGATCCCCAAATTCTGCAGAAGATCGCCCAACGCTGCCGCATAGACGGGCAACGGATAGAGCTGTGGAAGGAGATGTATGAGCACATATATATCCCTGAGCCCGTTGCCGAGAGCAAGCTCATTGAGCAGTTCGACGGTTACTTCGGTCTGGAAGATATTATGCCGAATACATTGGCAAACCGATTAAAGGACCCCAACGAATACTGGGGCTGGCCAACCGGCATTGCCTACGAGACCCAGGTTATTAAACAGGCCGATGTGGTGCAGCTGTTCTGTCTCCACCCCGAAAGCTACAGTGTTGAAACCATGCAAAGGAACTACCGTTATTACGAGCCACGTACCCACCACCGGTCATCTCTGAGCCCGGCGGTACACTCGATTGTTGCCTCGCGAATTGGGTTTTATGATCAGGCCTACAGCTACTTTCAGGAATCACTGGGCATTGATCTGTTTAGTACAAACCCCCCGGCTAGCGGAGGAACGTTCATTGGAGGAATCCATACAGCCGCCTGCGGCATTGCCTGGCAAATGGTGGTATTCGGTTTTTCCGGAATTGTGTTCACGGACCAGGGGATCCTCTGTAAGCCGCATTTACCGCAAGAGTGGAGCAGTGTGCAGTTTACCCTCCACTACCGCGGGCAGAGCTGCCTCGTCAGCCTTACCGCCGATTCGGTGAAGCTTGATGCGGCCCCTTCCAACCAAAAAGCGCTCCCCTTTCAGATCTTTGAGCAGGAATACCGGGTGCAGCCCGGAGATTCAATTACCCACTCCCTTTGAACATACTCAAGGAGCATGGATTACCCAGAGGCATAATCGCCCGACTTATTTTGCCTCAAAGCGATCGTAAAATACCTCTCGAAGTTTTTTTAGCGTGAGCTCATCAGTGGTGCTGCACTTCCAATCGGCATTCATCAGGTAATCTCCCACACCTACCGAAAAAATTCCAGCTCCGTTAATCGCATCGATCCCGGCTTGGGCATCTTCCACTCCAACACAGTTGCGGGTTGGAATCTTCAGCAGCTCCGAGGCCATAAAAAACTGTTCCGGATCGGGCTTTCCCTTTTTCAACTGTTCCGGATCGGTTATTACATCAAACATTTCCTCCACCTGCAGCTGCCGGACAATAGTACCTGCATTACGACTGGCAGAGGCTAGGGCGGCTTTTATACCCGCCTCTTTCAAATCCTTAAGAAGGGTATCGATGCCCGGCAGTAGATCCTCCGGGGTAATCTGCCGGATGAGTTTTTTATAGTACTCGTTTTTTCGGGTAGCTAAATGGACCTTCTCATCCTCGTTGAAGGTTCGCTCCGAAACCTGTGACAGCAGCAACTCTAAACTCTCCATTCGACCAACTCCGCGCAGTCGGTGGTTGAACTCCCGGTCAAAGGGAATATCCAGCTCATCACAGAGCATTTTCCAGGCCTGATAATGGTACTCCGCAGAATCGGTAATAACACCATCTAAATCAAAAATAACCGCTTCCATATCCGGGCGATGCGAGAACACCAGGGGCGAGCCGGCATATACGGTATGACTGCCGCCTTCATGAACGAGTGCCAGAGATTGCCCCTCTTTTAAGGTATAGGCAACCTCATTATGGGTAATTGCCACCTCCAGAAGGGTAGTGCGAATGTTCAAGTTAAAGGTCAACCGATTCCACTGCTTCGGTAAATGCGGATTAAAGGAAAGCATCCCGTCATAATCCCGCATTCCCGCAAAACCATACACGATACTTGTCCATGTACCAGCCATTGCAGCGGTGTGCAGTCCATCTCTTACATTTCCATTCACATTATCCAGGTCGATACGCGCAGTCCGGGTAAAGTAATCGTAGGCCACCTCATCGTAGCCTACCTCGGCTGCAATGACACTCTGCACACAGGCAGAGAGAGAAGAATCGCCGGTGGTAAGACGATCGTAATAATCAAAATCTCGCTTTTTTTCTGCTATACCAAACCGATCGCCCTGCAGCAGCAGCGCCAGTACGAGGTCGGCCTGCTTTAATATCTGATGCCGATAAATCACCAGGGGATGATAATGCAGCAGCAGAGGACGCTTCTCATCCGGAATTTCATCAAGAGGCCACACCTTCTTATTCAGAAAGCTGTCATCCTGTGGATGAATCCCCAGGGGCTCATCATAGGGCAGATACATAAGCTTAGCAGCCCGGCTCCATTCATCTAACTCTTCCTTTTGTAAGCCCGTACGGTACACCACCTGCTCATATGCAGCGCTATCCCTCTCATGCAGCATACCAAGTGCCTCTATAGCAAATTCCAGATTATCCTGAGCCATTACATTGGTGTAATAATTGTTGTTTACCAAGGCAGTATACTCATCCGGACCGGTCACTCCGTTAATACAAAAACTGCCGTCCTTCTGAGGGATATACTCGCCAAGATCGGCCCACAATCGGGCAGTTTCAATTAAAATCTCCACCGCTCGGGACAAGAAATCCTCATTTCCACTTATTTGTAGATACTTCTTAATTCCGTAGGCGATATCCGCATCGATGTGGTACTGGGCGGTTCCGGCAGGATAATAGGAAGAGGCTTCATGTCCATTGATTGTCCGCCAGGGAAACAGCGCCCCGGTCTGACTCAGCTCCTTCGCCCTCGAGCGAGCCTGCTGCAGGATGCTGTAGCGGTACTCCAATAGAGATTTTGCAATCTCAGGCTGGGTATAGGTAAACAGGGGCAGAACGTATATTTCTGTATCCCAAAAAAAGTGGCCCTCATACCCTTCTCCCGTCAGGCCTTTGGCGGGAATACTGGTGGTACCGTTTCGTCCTACCGACTGCAGCAAATGGAATAGGTTAAAACGGATGCCCTGCTGTAAAGCTACATCTCCATCGATTTTTACATCCGAATGGTCCCAAAAATAACTCAAATAACTAAACTGCTCTTTAACCAGAACCTCAAACCCGTCATTTGCTGCTGTTCTAAGTTCATTCCGCATTATTTCAATATTCCGGGCTTCTTCTGCTATACCCCGATACGAGTAAGAAAGAAACTTATCGCAGGTAAAGCTAACCCCTTCCTCTACATCCAGGGAAAAACGAATTCCTACTTCACTATGATTAGAAACCGGCTCTATTACATCTTGCGAAATATCGGGGCACAGGTGCATCACTCCGCAGGCCAGAGTAAGATCCGACTGTCCGGTACGCGCAGCTAGTTCAGCCATCTCTGTGGTGGCACTGCCTTCGTTGTAGACCAGAGCATTTTTATCCAGGTGGGCGCCTACCCGGGGGTCGTCTTCTGCAGCCAGATTAGTTACATTCCCATCGAGGGTACTGACAAACTGCAACCGCCCACTGCCCTGGCTGAGAGTTACCTTATAACGGATTGCAGCAATGTGGCGACGCTCAAATGCAACCAGACGGTCGCTCACAATATGCAGAATTTTTTCCTTGGGGGATTCCCAGACAATTTCTCGCCGTAAAACACCTTCCCGCAGATCTATTTCGCGCCGGTAGTTGTGAATTGTGCCTGAAGCTAAGTCGAACTGTTCATCGTCAATCCATATTTCAATTTTCCTTCCATCGGCTACATTCAGAATAGTCTGTCCGTGCTCGGGAAAACCGTAGGCCTTCTCTCCGTAAACAATTGGACGGGACTCATAAAACCCATTCAGGTAGGTACCCCGGCACCAGGCGTAGTTCATCTCCTCCAAAGTACCCCGAACCCCCAGATACCCATTGGCCAAGGCGAAAATTGATTCATTCCCGTCCATGTATTCCGGTAACGGTTCCGTCTCAATAATTTTCCACGGATCCTGCGGATTGACTTGTTCTGTACTCATATTCATCTCCACAACTATCTTATTTTATTATAGCTAACTGCGTATTGTGCACACGGTTGCATTGTATCAGTCTAAATAGCCGGTTGGCTATTGTCAAGAAAAAGCATTCCTTATTTTTTCGCCTTATTTTTTCGGAGGGACGGGAGCTTGGCGAAGATAACTTGCATGGGAATACCCGTATATACCGTATAAAATGATACCTGCACCTATCCCGTTAAGAACCGAAGGAACCTCTCCAAAGAAAAAGTAGGCCATTATTCCGGCAGCCACCGGTTCAATCAGTACCGTAACCGACAGAAAGGTCGAGGGGACGTATTTTAAGGCCCAACTGTAGATACTGTGACCGAGAATGGTACAGACAAAGGCTAACGCAAAAAAAAGTAAGAACTCACGGGACGGATAAGGATAGAAGCGAGTGTCGGCACTAATATTTATCAAAAGAAGGGTTGCCCCGCTGGTGCCGTAGACGAGAAAGGTGTATTTGGCCACTGCCACCCTGCGGCGGACTATCCGCCCGAGTACCATGTACACTCCCACCGATACAGCTCCCATCACCGCCAGAAAATCACCCCACAGTACATTACTTCCCCGTCCCAGATCCCCCCAAGAGAGAACTGAGCTGCCGAGAACCGTTACGAGGACAAACAGGAACTCTCGCCGGGAGCCCCCCTCCCGTAAAATGAACCGGCTTATCAAAAACACCATCACCGGGTGGGTATTTACCAACAGTACTGAACTGGCAACACTGGTATAATGCAGCGAAGAGATCCAAGTTGCAAAATGAATACCAAGAAACACCCCGCTCGCTACTGAAAGCAGCAGATCGCGGCGAGACACCTGCCCCGGTTTTGCGAGGCTGTACGGCAGAACCAGCAAAAAAGCGATGAGCATACGGTAAAAGGCAATGATCAGAGCCGGGGCATTGGACCAGCGAATGAAAATTGCCGAAAAGGAGGCAAAAATAACCGCCAGGGGCAGTACAATCCGGCTGAGCGTGTGAATGTTTTTCATCTTGACCTTCCAAACCCTGAAGTATAGGCTTTGTATAGGCTATCACCATTCCAGTGTAGGGAAAAGAGAAATGTCATACAGAAAAAATAAAACCCATCCTTTTCTTACGCCGTTTCCGGTTGTCTGTGCCCACCGAGGCGACTCTGCATATTACCCTGAAAACACCCTTCCCGCCTTTATGTCCTCAGCCCGGCTGGGAGTAGACTGCATAGAGTCGGATGTCCATCTTACTGCCGATGAGAAATGTGTACTTTGGCACGACAGCACGGTAGACCGCATGACCGACGGGAGCGGCGAAATAGCTGAATACAGCCTAAAGGAATTACAGAGCTTGGATGCGGGCTATGGATTTACTCACCCTAGCGATGGGAGTCATCCATTTCGAGGCCAGGGAATTACTATCCCCACCCTCTCCGATACTTTGGAGGCACTTCCGCAGATGCGCTTCAACCTTGACCTAAAGGGAACTTCTCCACTTTTAGCCGAACGATTTATCGAAGTGGTACATCAACACCACGCACAAGGGAGAATACTTGGAGCCAGTTTTCATTACCTTCAATTAAAACGCCTGCGAAGACTGGCCCCGTCTCTTGCCACCAGTTTTTCCTCACCCGAGGTACGTGCTCTGATTATCCTGCAGCGCATCGGCCTGCTGTCCCTTCTGTTTCCCTTCGCCGGTATAACCCTCCAGGTTCCCGAGGTCCATGGCAAGGTACAAATTGTAACCGACAAGCTGATCGGTCGGCTTCATAAAAAGGGAGTCCCCATCCAAGTATGGACCGTCAATGAAGAGGCTGATATGCATCGACTTCTGAATATGGGAGTTGACGGCATAGTGACCGATGACCCCCGATTACTTATGCAGGTAGTGCAGTCACGCAGCAGCGAATCTGAGGACGTTGATTAAGGTGAATGAAACTTGGGTAAAACTAAATTTGACCTCTTACCGTAAATCCCCTACATTAAGAGTTAAGAGTATATATAAGGGGTTAATTATGAATAAAAAACTCGTATTAGTTACATCTGTTTTAGTGCTGTCCCTTGCAGCGATGGTTATTATGACAGGCTGTCAACCGAAACAGGAAGCCAAAGGTAAGGTGGTTATTGCATCAAAGATTGATACCGAAGGGGCCTTACTAGGCTCAATGATAGTACAGCTTTTAGACCACCACGGCTACGAAACGGTGGATAAAACAGAATTTGGTACAACCGAGGTAATCAGAAAAGCAATCCGCGCGGAGGAAATAGATATATACCCAGAATATACCGGCAACGTTGCTTTTTTTCATAATGATGCCGACAATCCAGCCTGGAAAGACCCGCAGGAGGCGTATGCACGGGCGGTTGAACTTGATGAAGAGGCTTACGACCTTCGTTGGCTCCAGCCGGCACCGGCTAACAACACCTGGGCAATTGCAGTACGTCAGGACTTAGCTGATCAGAATTCCCTGTTAACTCTGGAAGATTTGGCTGAGTATGTGAACAACGGAGGAAACCTAAAACTTGCCTGCAGCGAAGAGTTTGCCAGCCGCCAAGGTGCTCTGCCCAGTTTTGAAGAGGCATATGATTTCAAGCTTGAAAAAGATCAGCTGCTGATTTTATCCGGCGGCAACACAGCTACCACAGAGCGTGCAGCTGCAGAACAGACCGACGGTGTAAATGCAGCCATGGCTTACGGAACTGATGGTGCACTGGCAGCCCTAGGCCTTGTAGTTCTGGAAGATAACCGAAACGTTCAACATGTGTACCAACCAGCCCCCCTCGTACGGGGTGAGGTGCTAGAGAAATATCCTGAAATCGAAACGATTCTCAATCCGGTCTTTGGAACTCTTGACCTCAAAACCTTGCAATCTTTGAACTCACGCTTAGCGGTACATGGCGAGGCCGCCTCCGATGTAGCCAAGGAATACCTGCAGGAAAACGGTTTATTAAAATAGGCCTTGCACTAAGAGTAATAACATATGCGCTTCAAAATTTTTACCGGTTTGTGTGCTGTATGCACCTTTCTCCTGCCGCTTTACACTGTTAAACCAAACCGTATACAAACCGGAAGCGCAGTGTGGGTATTCCAGCTGCCGATCGGCTACTGGGCTGCAGCGGTAATTCTTATATTTCTAATAGTATTGATTGTTTTCTCCCGCCGCCATACGGATATTTTCTTCCTCTTATTTTCGCTTGCCTTTATGGGCCTGTTATTGGCCGTACTCCACTACCTACAAGGACATCTGTATATATGGGATGCCGTAGAGTATGGACGTATAAGCTTCTCCGGAGGGTTTTGGATTGCTCTGTTAACGATCTATCTGCTTTTAAGCTGGGCCTATCGTAATACCCGGCATAAGCTGCTGCTTCCTATAGCGATACTGCTTACTGCGACTGTTGTAATGCTGTTTGTGCTAATTGGCAGTTTTGAATCCTCCGCTATCCTACTGGAATATCAAAACCGCTCACAAAAATTTTTGATGGAGCTGCTGAACCACGTAAACCTCAGTCTGGCAGCTGTCGGTATGGCAACTTTTATCGGGATACCCGCCGGTATTTGGGCCGCCCGTTCACAGAAATACCGAACTCTGGTATTCAAAACCGTAAATGGTATTCAGACAATTCCCAGTTTAGCTTTGTTCGGTCTGATGATTGCTCCACTGGCACTTTTATCACGACAGTTCCCTGCACTTCGTTCACTGGGAATTGCCGGAATCGGCACTGCCCCGGCCTTAATTGCACTTACCCTGTATTCGCTGCTTCCGATCATTCGGAACACCTTTACTGCTATTTACTACATCGAAAGTCAAATTATCTCTGCTGCCCACGGTATGGGCATGAATAGAGCTCAGACTTTTCGCTATATTGAACTGCCGTTGTCAACACCAATGATTCTCACTGGAATCAGGATGTCCCTGGTGCAATGTATCGGCAACACTGCTGTGGCCGCTTTGATTGGTGCCGGCGGACTGGGTACATTTATTTTTCAAGGCCTGGGCCAGTCGGTGCCGGATTTGATTCTGCTGGGGGTAATACCGGTAATCCTCTTATCCATTCTGTTTGACCGACTTTTTCACTGGGCAGAACACTGGGCTACCCCAAAGGGAGTGCGTCTTGCATGGGGTAACTAAAATTCTAAGGCGACAAAAGTTAGGAACTCTATTTGTACTTGTATATCTGCTGTATATAGCTCTTCCCACACTACAGTACAGCCTTTTATCCCCCCTGTTTCCTCATCTCCAGGATATTCTGTACCCCCGGGCAAGTCTGCTGCGCCTATTTGGTGAACACCTGCTGTTAGTGCTGCTGTCGGGCATAAGCGCCTTTGTCACCGGATTATTTCTGGGTATTGGCGTTACCCGTCCGTGGGGACGCGAATTTCTCCAGTCTGTACAGGACTTAACAGCCCTACTTCAGACATTTCCACCGGTTGCAGTATTAACCCTTGCGGTTCCGGCAGTCGGCTTTGGTTTTACACCGGCCTACCTGGCCTTGTTCATCTATAGTATTCTTCCGATTGTAAGAAATACAATTACCGGACTCCTATCGGTTCCCCAACCTCTCAAAGAGGCAGCTCGAGGTATGGGAATGACCCCCCTGCAAGTTCTTATTAAGGCCGAGCTGCCGCAAGCCTTTCCAGCCATTCTGACGGGGACACGCATCTCAATAATTATCAATATCGGTACTGCCACTATCGGAGGAGTAATTGGTGCAGGAGGTCTGGGGGTAGCCATTGTAGCCGGACTGGTGCGTAACAACACCGCATTTGTCCTGCAAGGTGCTATAGCTGCCGCCGGACTTGCCTTTTTAGCCGATTACCTGTTTGAGTTGTGGGAGCAGAAAATGAACAGGCAGGAACAATAAGAGAAGGAGCCTGTGCATGTGCACGGCCCCTTCAAACCCTATAACCCACTTTTTTTAATCAACAATAGTAATGACTAAATATCTTTTTACTTTATAAAACTTTAGCTTATACATTCAAGTATACAATCGATTCAGTATAATTTATATAAGGGAATATCACGATCTTGCGTGAGTTTCTCACACTTTTACAGATCTATTATTCCAAGCCGGGTAGCATAATGAACTAACTCTGCAGCGTTTTTTACCTTAAGCTTGCGGAAAATACTGGTACGGTGGTTTTCAACCGTACGATAGCTTATATATAGGCTTTGGGCAATTCTTTTTACCGATAAGCCCTCAGCTAAAAGGCGCATAATCTCCTGTTCCCGTGAAGTAAGCGATTCATAGTCGTTGTCCTGCACATCGTAAAATCGTTGGGGATGCTCCAAGGCCTTTTGAATTATTACTTCTAGGGTAACTTGATCAAAAAAATACTCGCCCCGCAGCACCTGCTTTATGCCGTCGATAAGGCGCACCGGAGAGGTCTCCTTTGTCATATACCCGTTCACTCCGTTACTGACCGCTTCCAGTACATAGTCACTGCGGCTATACATGCTAAGAATGATAATTTTGAGCAAAGGATATTGTTCACGAAGTTGAGTAACAAGCTCCACCCCAGAACCATCGGGCAGCGAAATGTCAAGAATCACCACGTCGATGTCGGAATCTCTTAAAATTTCACTGAGTTCTTCGGCCGTTTCTGCTTCTCCACTAATAATAATGTCCTTATCCCGCTGCAAAGCAACTTTTACGCCATCTCTTACAGGGGGGTGATCATCGACTAGTACCACACGAATTCCACTCATGTGCAAACTATATCATAATTTTTGCTTTTATGTTTCAATATTAGCATGAACATCGATAACTTAGACACAGTCCTACCGTATATTGTACAGTTAGCCCAAGCCGCCGGAAAACTGCAGAGGGAATATATAGACTCCTCCGTTACAATGCAAAATAAAAGCAGTCAGGTTGACCTTGTTACCGAGGTAGATCAACGCTGCGAGGAACTGATTTCCTCGAATTTGCACAGCAAGTTTCCCGAACATCAAATTTTGGGTGAGGAAGGGGGAGCTCAGACAAGCGCGAGTGATTCTCCTTACAAATGGGTTATTGATCCACTGGACGGAACCACGAACTACGTGCATCGGGTTCCGGTGTTTGCCACCTCAATTGCGCTGTTAAAAGACACTACCCCGATCCTTGGAGTAGTTCATAGTGAAGCTCTTGAACGCACCTACACAGCTATTGCCGGGCAGGGGGCATTTCTTAACACAACTCAGATCCATTGCTCGGAGACCAGAGAGGTCAATGCGTCCTTAGTGGCCACGGGCTTTCCCTACGACCGAGCCACTGCAGTGAAAAACAATGTAAACTATGTTGCCCATATGATCCCACGGGTACGCGGAATTCGTCGGTTAGGTGTCGCAGCTCTAGATGCATGTTTTGTTGCTGAGGGAGTTTTTGATGCGTACTGGGAACTGAAAGTACGCCTGTGGGATATCGCTGCAGGGGCATTGATTGCACAGGAAGCAGGTGCAGTGGTCCACTACCTCGCCGGAAAGCAGCCATATACCTACGATATACTTTGTTCCGCCCCCACTCTCTACGACCCCCTACTCAAGGAACTACTTGCAGTGGATGCAGATTATTCCAGTTTAGCACCCACATAGACCGGCAGCAGCAAAACACAAATAAAGGGCTGTCCAAGTTTACTTCTCAGACAGCCCTTATACTTTGTTTAAATACCTTTTTACCTAATCGACCCTTTTGATTAACCCTTTACAGATCCGGCCATCATACCGCGAACAAAATACCTCTGCAGAGAGAAGAAAATGATCAACGGCATAATCATAGTTAAGAAGGCACCGGAGGTGAGCACGTGCCAGTCCTGGCCACGCGAGCCGACCATCTCGGCCAGGCGGGTGGTAACCAGGGCATTCTCCTTTTTGGTGCCCAGAAAAACCAATGCTACCAGAAGGTCGTTCCATACCCACAAAAACTGGAAAATTGCAAATGAGGCAATTGCAGGTTTTGACAGCGGCAGTACCAACCGAGTAAAGCTCATCCATGGAGTGGCACCGTCGGCATGGGCGGATTCAATAATTTCCTTGGGTATTCCGGAGATATATCCGTACAGAAGATAGGTTGCCAAGGGCAAACCGAAGCCGGTATGGGCCAGCCAGATTCCCAGATACGTTCCGTTCAGCTGATTAGCGGTATACACCTTTAATACCGGAATAAGGGCCATCTGCAGCGGCACTACTAAGAGGCCGACAATTATGACAAAAATAGCCTCACGTCCGGGAAAATCCATCCAGGCAATTGCATAGGCGGCAAAGGCTGCGATGGTGATCGGTATTACCGTGGAAGGAATAGTAACCAGCATACTGTTGAGAAATGCCAGTCCCATAAAGTCTGCATACAACACGCTTATATAGTTTGAGAGGGTCCAATCCGTTGCTGCCAGGTTGCCGAAAACCGTCCACCAGCCGGTATTATTAATTGCTTCAGGAGTTCTGAAGGAACTTACCAAGAGGCCTAGGATAGGTACAACCCAAATCAAAATAATTGCCAAAAGAATCAGGCGCATCGGGACGCCCTTTAAAACGCGTTGCACTTTCACTGATGCGGGCGGCTTATTAATCGGAACTTGTCGTGTTTCCATTGTTGTATCACTCATACTCTACCTCCTGTTCTCCCGCATCTGGGTGATATTTCGTATCATAAACGGTATAACCACTATGAAGAGAAATACCGCTAAGGCACTACCTCGGCCGAAGTTGCGGTAAATAAAGGCCTCCTTGTACATCCGCGATGCAACAATACCGGTGTCGTAGTTCCCGCTGGTCATAACGTATACAATGTCGAAGATTTTCAGCACCATGAACAGAATCGTAGTCATAACCGTCAGGATGGTACCCTTTATATACGGTATTATCACATTGAAGAAAATCCTGATTTCATTTGCGCCGTCGATTCTGGCCGCTTCAAGCAAACTACTGGGCACTCCCTTTACTGCCGCCGATTGAATTACCATCGCAAACCCGGTCTGCAGCCAGATCATGATGAACAGCAGAAAGAAGTTGTTCCACGGCCTGATAATGAGCCAGGCAACCGGCTCTCCTCCAAAGGCAGTGACAATTGCATTCAGCAGTCCAATCTGCTCGTAGCCGGCAGGTTGATAATAGTATACAAAGCGCCAAATAACACTGGCGCCGACAAAGCTTATGGCCATCGGGAGAAAAATCAATGATTTTACAATTTTCTCCCATCCCGGCCTTAATCGGTCGGTCATCACCGCGATCAGCAGCCCCATAGCAACAGCGACAAAGGGAACGATAAGAACCCACAACAGAGTATTCCGCAGAATAATAAGCATTTGCGGGTCGGTAAAGACGAACTCATAATTCCTCAATCCGACAAACTCCGTACTAGTTCGGTTCAAAAAACTCAGATAGATGGTTCGTAAGGCGGGGAACACAATGTAAAACAGTAACACCGCCACGGCCGGTCCAACAAATACAAAGGGACGCAGCGTATCCCGCATACGGGTAGGCAACATCGAGACAAGATTGTTGGTAGCTGCAAACAGCACCCACACACCACCCACACCAATAGTAAGGGCTACAATTCCTATGAGAAACTTGGATGCCTCGGAGTCCCTCATAAAGATAAAGCTCCACCGTAAAACAAGAAAGGTAACAACCGGGACTATTAGTGACACAGCGATTCTAGTTGGGGCAGCTGCAAAGATCTCAAATAGGCGGTTGTTTTTATTAGGTACTTGTGCCATATAGAACTCCTTCCTAACTATAGAAGGATGCAGGCAGAATTATCTGCCTGCATACATATTGTTTTTTTGACTTTTTTATATCATCCGATCCTCAAATCAGACAATTACTCTTCTTCAGGCCAGCTATTATCAATATTGGTGAGGACCTTATCAAGATCTTCTCCACTCACCCAGTCGACCATTCCCTTCCAGAATGAACCGGCACCAACTTGGCCAGGCATAAGATCGGAAGCATCGAAGCGGAAGGTATCTGCATTGATCAGAATTTCCGCATATCCCCGGTCTACCTCACTTGGATACCACTCTAGAGGAGTGTCGTTGTGGGGAGATACAAAACCGCCGGACTGCAGCCATGCTTTGGTTGAGATTCCCTGAGTCAGATATCTCATCAGAGCCTCGGTTTCCGGTTTATCCGTAAAAGCGGTAAAGCAATCGCCAGCACCCAGTACCGGTTCTCCCTCTTCCTCATCAATCTGGGGAAGGTAAAAATAATCTACATCTTCGCCGACATTGGTACCGTCAGGCAGGAAGGCGGTGATAAAACTGGCTTGTCGATGCATAAGGGCCCGTGGAGGATCCTGTACCAGGGGAGTCGCCGCATCACCGAAGGGTACGGTCAGTATGCTGTTGCGTCCACCGAGCACGTAGTCTTCATTGAACCAGATCTCCCCCATGATGCTGCAAGCCCGTTTTACCTCGGGTGAGTTAAAATTAAGCTCTCCGGCTACCCACTGGTCATATTTCTCGGGAGTAGCGGTACGCAGCATTATATCTTCGAGCCAGTCGGTGGCCACCCATCCAGTTGCACCGGAACTTTCGATACCGATGGACCACGGATTGTAGCCGTCGGCTACCATCTGATCGCTTAGGGCCAGCAATTCATCCCAGGTCTGTGGAATTTCATAACCCTCTTTGTCGAACACCTGTTTTGAATACCATACCAGGCTCTTTACACTGGCGCGGTACCACACACCGACCATTTCGCCCTTGTAGGTTCCAAGGTCAATCCAGCTCTGGTTATACTGTTGCTGCATATAGTCCTGGCTAAACCAGTTGCTCAGGTCGATGTGATCTGCTCGATTAACCACATCCTGCATCAGACCGGGCTGCGGGAAGGCCGCAACATCGGGGGGATCTCCACCCTCGGTTCGTACGGTAATCAGAGACTCAAAGTCACCTGAACCCTCATACTCAACCTCGATACCGGTAGCTTCCTCGAAGGGTATCATACTCTCTTCAAACCGTTGGGCATCCGTATCCACGAAGGCACCAAAAATGTTCACAGTTTTACCGGACAGATCCTGTCCATCTGTCCATTCATTATCTGTGTAATCTTTACCAGCAGTCTCTTTTGCTTCACCCTCTTCGGCTTCCTTAGGTTGACAAGATACAAACAGCATACTTGTCAGAAAGGCAACCACTACAAAAAGGGTAAAGAAACGTCTTGATCCTTTACGCATAGCACTCTCCTTTTAAAACTTGTTTATTTTCCGGGTGCATCTCAATAACAAATCATGCACACGGTTGCACTAATAAATTCAGTTTACGTTAGGTCCCATGTACTGTCAAGAAAAAGTTTTTAAAAGTAGTAGTGTAAAAGGGCGCTGTCCCCTATTCTTCCAAAATGCTTAATTGCAAGGGCTCTTCAGCTTTTATAACCAGGCCTTTTCTGTTACTATACATCACATTATTGGAGAAAATATGGAAGTGAAGGACGTCTGTAAAATAGTCGATGCTCAGTTGCATACCTCATCGCGTGAGAAAGAGTGTAAAATTGAAAAGGCCTTTTCTTCAGATTTGATGAGCGATGTCTTAACCCTTCTTACGGATAATCTGTTATTAATTACCGGATTGAACAATATTCAAACCGTAAGAACCGCAGAAATGGGCGATATCTGTCATGTTTTATTTGTGAGGGGTAAGCGACCCAGCGAAAAGATGATTGAACTGGCCGAAGAGCAGCACATTGTTCTGATGTCTACTTCATACTCAATGTTCAAAGCTTCCGGCTTATTATGGGCAGCCGGGCTATCACCGGTGTACTGAAATGTGGGCCGGGCAAGAGAGGTTATAAAGAACCGTGCATTTTGAATTCGAAATTGAAGCCGGTGATTTTTCCAATGCCGGAAATGCATCCAGCCAAATAAAAAAAATACTCAAACAGCTTAACCTGCCGAACAGTGTGGTGAAAAAGGCCGTGGTGGCTCTTTTTGAATCGGAAGTAAATGTGATCGGCCACAGTTTCGGCGGAACAGTGGCAATCGATATCGAAAACGAACATCTACACATATTAGTGAGCGACACCGGTCCCGGCATTGAAGATGTAGATCTGGCAATGTCGGAGGGATACTCTACCGCCACCAAGGAAATTCAGGAAATGGGGTTTGGAGCAGGTATGGGTTTGCCGAATATCAAGAAAAATACCGACTACCTCGATATACGCAGTCAAGCAGGCGACCACACCGAAATTGAGATGTTAATTCACTTCAACCAGGAGACCGTCCAAGCTCCAGATCTACCTTCCGCGGAGGGGGGGCAATCGTGAAACCTCTTCCTTTTCATCACGCCCTAAAAGTGAAGGAAGATGTGTGTTTCGGCTGCACCCGCTGCATGATGATCTGTCCTACCGGCGCAATCCGTATCAACCGCGGTAAAGCCCATGTGAACCCCGACCGCTGTGTCGACTGCGGTAACTGTATGGAAGCCTGTCCGGTTAACGCCATTGTCATTGAGCAGGATGATTTTCAGAAAATATATCGCTATAAATACCGGGTGGCGGTTGTTCCATCGGTGATGATTGGGCAGTTCAAAGAAGAGATCACCGAAGAGCAAATCTACAGCATACTGATGGAGCTCGGTTTCACCCATGTCTACGAAGCAGAATTCGGCAGTGATATTCTCCATGAAATCAGCGGCCGGTATACTACCTATGCCGATCGCTCACCGGTAATATCTAGCTTCTGCCCGGCGATCGTACGCCTTATCCAGGTACGCTTCCCTTCCCTTGTTCAGCACCTCAACCTGATTAAACCGCCCCTTGATATCACCGCCGCATATGCCACCCGGCAGCTTATCGAGAACGGAGCCAGAGCCGAAGAGATCGGAATGTTCTACGTAACTCCCTGTGCTGCCAAAATAGCCGCCATTAAAAGTCCGCAAGGAGAGAGCAAAAGCGGCTTTGACGGGGTAATCAATATGGACTTCCTGTTCAACCTGGTCCATAAAACCATTGTAAAACAGAAGCAGAAGGGAAACAGCCCTATTCCTCCCCATAGGAATCTGTCCGGTGAGGCGGTAGTGTGGAGTCTTACCATGGGAGAGGCGCCCCATATGCCGGGCCGCAGCCTGGCGGTCGACGGAATTCACAATGTCATAGAGTTTCTGGAAAAGCTGGAAAACGAAGAGATCCATGGAATAGACTTCCTGGAGCTGAGAGCATGCGACGAGGGTTGTGCCGGCGGTATTCTCGGTTCTGGGAACCGCTTTCTTACCGCAGAGAGGCTCCGACACCGCGCGGAATCAATGGAGGGAATTGCCTCACATTTAAAACAGGAAATCCAGGCACAGGGGGAGTACCTTCGGCATAATCTAAAACTGGAACGGATTGAAGCCCGCTCTATAGTAAAGCTTGATGATAATTTGCAGACTGCCATGGAAAAGATGGAGCAGATTCAAGATTTATTGAAGAAACTGCCCCATGTCGACTGCGGTACCTGCGGATCCCCTTCCTGCGAGGCTCTAGCCCAGGATATTGTGCAGGGCAAGGCGGATTTATCCCGCTGTATTTTTTATCAAAGGCGCCAGGAACTGCTGGACAGCCGCAATGCCAAAATTAATCTAGAACGGATGATCAAAGTATGGGGCCGCGAGAAGCTGGAAGGCAGCTGAGCCGCCAGCAGAAGAGCTGCCTGCCTTCCATACTGCCTGCTTACCTGCCTACATCGGCACAATAATCCGCTTTTGCCCCTTGCGGCCGAACAACTGTTCGGCTTTATCCAACACCTTCGATTCGGCCATCGCAACCCGTACAGCTTTGTCGGCATTCTCATGCAGGACCGCAGCTTCACGCTTTACATCTGCTACCTTTACCTCCAGCATCTCATGCCGGGCGGCGCGGCGCAGCTCGTCGCTTATGCCGTACAACCGGCGCTTCAATCCTACAACGCTCTTCTCTCCAGGTGATTTAGGACGAGTATCTTTACCGACTATTGCAATAATCGCCTTTTCCAGTTCTCCCTCTGTAACCCCCTCGCGTGCTAGATGGGACAAACCGTCTTCGTACACCTGCAGCGACTTCTCGACGCTCGGATCACGGTAAGAGAGAAAAGAAAAGATACCTTCCAGCCCGTGAGTCGAGGCGGCTGCCCCATAGGCCCCGCCCTGCATACGGATTTTCTGCCATAGGTAATCGGTTTTCAGCAGATGTGCAACCAAAATGTAAGCCCCATAGCCCGGTTTTCCGTACAGCAGACCCGGAAGAGCCATACCACTGTAACCGACGGAGGCCGGCACTTGCAGGCTCTCCCAATTATCCTGGTAAGGCTCGATCAAAACACCGTCATCAGAGACAAAATGGTCAAAGCTGCGGGACATGCTGCTTCCATCAGATGGAAAATCGGCTAGGTGTTCGGCCATCTGGGTATGAATGCGGCCCAACTGCTGTCCATCTGCACTCATGTTTAACATCATCCGCTGGCGGGTGATAACCTTATCCCGCAGGGTCTTCAGCTCCTGCCCAATCGCCTCAATCTCCGGTCCTGCTTGGGTCGGCAGGGTGGTAAGAAAGAGCAGTTGCTCTATCCCGCGCCATTCATCTTCAATTCGAATAGCCGGCTCCAAGTGAGCTCCCGCCCGTAAGGTTGTAGAGACTTATATGAATTGAACACATGCACGCACGGGGCTGTTATGGCTTAATTATAAACAATACAGGCAATTACTAAAAGTATCTGGTCAATTCACATAAGGATGAAAATCGGCATATTCAGGGTAAAATAAGGGA
>JAIPFV010000042.1 GCA_021736475.1 Spirochaetia bacterium
CTGTGATATTCACAGTCGCAGTGGGGACAAAATGGGGGGATAAGCATTGGTGGACCTCCTCTAAACTAAAGTGTGGGTACACTCTAATAGAGGGGGTAAGTCGCACCTGTGCTTCAATTCCCCATGGTTTGAACCACTATTCAGTCTTTTTTATTGACAACACTCTAATCTGATTTTAAAGTATATAATCCCAATTTCATAAAAGGAGAACATGATGAGTTTTACCACCGCTGACATTAAAAACGTAGCTATCATTGGGCACAGCGGCACCGGGAAAACCACCTTATTAGAACAAGTTTTGTATAATGGTGGTGTTATTCCCAAAGCCGAGTCAATTGATACGGGCAAAACAGTAAGCGACTATACAGATGAAGAAATTGAACGACAAATTTCAATTCATACAGCGCTTGCACATGTTGAATGGAATAATCATGAATTGAACCTTTTGGATACTCCGGGTATCGCAGATTTTGTTGGTGAAGTTGTGGCGACCCTGCGAGCAGCCGAGTCGGCCCTGATGGTAGTAGGAGCACGTTCTGGTGTTCAGATTGAAACAATAAAGCTATGGAGACGTCTGGATAACAGAAAGATGCCCCGTACGGTGTTTATCAACAAGCTGGATGTAGACAGAGCCAGTTTTGATACAACCTTCAGCGACTTAAATGAGAAGTTTGATAAAACTTTTGTTCCAGTAACAATTCCGATAGGAAGTGGTGCCGATTTTAAAGGGGTTGTAAACCTTATTGAAAACCAGGCGTATCTAGTTCATGACAAGGTTGCCAAGGATCAACCAAGTGAAATACCTGCCGACATGATGGAACAGGTTCAAGAGTATCGTTTAACCATGATCGAATCCGCTGCCGAGGGCGACGATGAGCTTATGGAAAAGTACTTTGAAGAGGGTACGCTGACTGAAGATGAAATACGTAGAGGATTGCTGGAAGGACTTCGAGATAATAAGATAGTACCAGTACTTTGTGGAAGTGCAGAGCTGAATAACGGTGTGACTTCTCTTCTTAATTTTCTAATTAATAACGCACCTTCCCCGGCAACTTATAAAGAATTGGCCTTTGATAAAGAAGAAAATGAAATTGAACTCCCCTTCAGCCCGGATGAGCCCTTTTGCAGTATTGTGTTTAAAACCAGTATTGACCAATTTTCCGGTAAACTTTCTTTCATCAAGGTAATTGATGGTGTATTGTCGGCTGATACGGAAACTTTGAATTATCGGGAAGATAAAAAGGAAAAAATTACAAAAGTATTCAAAGCCAACGGACGAAAACTTAATGAAGTAAAAGAGCTGGTAGCCGGAGATATCGGAGTGATTACCAAGGTAGAATCGCTACATACCAATGATACCCTCTGTTCTCCTGAGCGGCGAATCAGATTGAAACCCTTAGCCCTCCCCAATCCGGTATATGCACTTACAGTAATCGCCGCTGATAGAAATTCTGAGGATAAATTGAACGATTTTCTCCACCGGATCACCGAAGAAGACCTCACCTTCAATGTTTCCTTCAATGCAGAAACCAAAGAAAGCGTAATTTCCGGTATGGGAGAACTGCATATCAATATGATCCTAAACCGCATTAAAGAGAAACAGAAACTCGATATTCATACAAAAACACCCAGAGTTGCATACCGAGAAACAATCACAAAACCTGCCGGCGCAGAATACACTCATAAAAAGCAGACCGGTGGTCACGGACAGTTCGGCCGGGTAGTGATTGAAATCCGTCCTCTCGAAAGGGGAGAACAGTTCAGTTTTGAAAATGCAATCCGTGGGCAGGCCGTTTCAAAGGGATATATGCCCGGTATAGAGAAAGGGCTGCGCGAAGGAATGGAAGAAGGATATTTGGCCGGTTATCCCCTGGTAGATATCGGCGCAACTATTGTCGATGGAAAAGAGCACCCGGTAGACAGCTCAGAAATGGCCTTTAAACAAGCCGGTAAAGGCGCTCTTAAGGAAGCCCTTGGAAAAGCCGATCCAGTGTTGCTTGAACCGATGATGAACCTGCGGGTTTTTGTAGACAACCAATACCTTGGTGATATTCTGTCCGACCTGAGTTCTAAACGAGGCCGGGTCCATGGGCAGGAGGACCTTGGCGGTGGTATTATGCAGGTAAATGCGGAAGTACCTCAGGCTGAGATGCTGCGCTATGCAATTGATTTACGTTCTCTCACTTCCGGCACAGGTTCTTTCGAGCTTGAATTTGATCACTACGAAGCTGTGCGTGGGAAGATTGCCGAAGAAATAATTACAAAATCGAAGGAAGAAGCAAAAGGCGGGGAATAATAGTACAGGCCGGGATAGTATCGATTAAATGGTAAGTAAAAAAGGGGCTGTCTGAGAAGTTAACTTAGACAGTCCCCTTTTCTTTTATTTTCGGTCTTTTATAGGTACGTAGGTCATCGCATCCTTTCGAATGTGTTTGTAGGCTGGGCGGAGTATCCGTCGTCCGTTGATAATTTCTTCAATTCTATGGGAGGTCCATCCCGGAATACGAGCAACAGCAAAAATTGGAGTAAACAGATCTACCGGGATATCGAGCATGTGATACACAAAACCGGAATAAAAATCTACATTAGCTGAAATTACCTTATCGGAGTTTTTAACCCGCCGGAAAATAGAAGGGGTAAGGCGCTCTACTTTATCATACAACTCTAATTCACGAATATAGCCTTTCTCCTTTGCCAGATCCTTGGCTTTGCCTTTCAATAACACGGCCCGTGGATCTGATAATGTATACACCGCATGACCCATTCCGTAGATAAGACCTTTCTGGTCAAAAGCCTCTTTGCGCAGAATCTGCTCAATGTAGGCGGCTACCTCTTCTTCATCTTCCCACTCTTTCACATTCTGCTTTATGTTATCCATCATCTGGCGAACCTTAAGGGCTGCTCCACCATGTTTAGTTCCCTTGAGCGAACCGACGGCAGCGGCTACAGTACTGTAGGTGTCGGTATCCGATGAAGATACAACATGAATTGAAAAGGCAGAGTTGTTTCCTCCACCATGTTCAGCGTGCAGCACCAGTGAAAGGTCAAGCAGTTCTGCTTCGAGATCAGTATAAGAGGCATCGGGACGAATGAGTCGTAAAATATTTTCTGCAGTACTCAGCTCAGGATCGGGAGCATGAATGTACAGCGTCTTATTCTCGTGATAATGCTGAGCCGCTTGGTAGCCGTATGCTACAAAAGTGGGAAAACGGGCAATCAGTTCAATCGATTGGCGCAGCACATTTTCAATGGAGTTGTCTTCAGGATTCTTATCGTAGGAATAAGAGGCCAGTACACTGCGGGCCAGCTTATTCATTATGTTTGCACTGGGGGCAGTAAGGATCATGTCTTCGGTAAAACCAGGGGGCAAGGTTCGTTTTTCTCCAAGAAGCTTTTTAAAGGATTCCAACTCGCCTTTATTCGGGAGTTGGCCAAACAGCAAAAGATACACCGTTTCTTCAAAACCAAAACGTTTTTCACTCTGCATCCCGGCGACGAGGTCTTTTAATTCTATCCCGCGGTACCGTAAACGCCCCTCTACCGGCACTCTCTCTTTTTCATCTACGATATATCCGTGTACATCTCCTATTTGTGTGAGGCCTACCAGTACACCGGTACCGTCGTTGTTGCGTAAACCTCGTTTTACTTCATACCTTGTATAATAAACCGGGTCGATTTGGTTATTTTTTTCCACTAGATCCGAATACTTATTTAGATCAATCCACTTGTCCTCTTTCATATCAGTATCCTCCTTGTAATTCTGTATATTATTACATAATAATTGCATATAATTTATAAATATTCAACAATCTATATTTTTCTGGTCCCTTCCTAAATTTTCTCTGCCCACACTTCTCTGATTTGATACTGCTTGGCCTCTCCCTTACGTTCAAAACTGGTCTTTGGCCGCCAGTCAATAGTAGAGGCAAAACCGTTAAAAGGATTTACTAGCAAAGGCTCTTCTGAAACCACCTTCAGCATCTGTGCGGCGTACTCCTCCCAATCTGTGACAGAATATAGATAACCTCCGGCACACAAGCGCAAAGATAATTTGTGAACAAACTCAAGCTGAAGCAGCCGTCGTTTATGATGCTTTTTCTTTGGCCAAGGGTCAGGAAAAAAAATATGAAAACCTGCCACTGAGTTCAGAGGAATCATATGTTCCAATACGTCAACTGCATCGGCTTGTAGTATCTTTAGATTTTCTAATTCCCGTTTATGGATTTCATCCAGAACCTTCCCCACTCCTGGAGTATGCACCTCAATTCCTAAAAAATTATAATTAGGAAACTTTTCCGCCAATTCTATGGTTGCATGACCCATTCCGAAGCCTATTTCAACAATAACAGGATTTGAGTTGTGGAAAATACCCTCATAGTCAATAAGCGAGTCTGTGAGCTCAATACAGTAGTTGTTGCGGTAATGGGTAAGGGCATGCTCTTGTGCCGCACTCAGCCGGCCGTTGCGCCTTACAAAACTGCGAATTTTTCGCCGATATTCACTCATACTTAAAGGTATCTTATGTGAAAGAAACAACTATTGCAACAAGTGAACTTTAATATATTCGCTTACTTCATTGTTTGTATAAAGGGCAAGCATTTCTTTTGCATGCGCAGCCGCTTCATTTCTGTCTAAGGTGTCAATATGGCTACGGACCACTTCTATCATTCGCGGGTCTACACTGTAATTTGTAATTCCAATTCCAATAAAAAAAGTAAGCATGGCTGGTTCGGCAACTGCATCGCCGCATACCGATATTAGACATCCTTCAGTTTTTCCTACATCGGCTATGCGTTTGAAAGCGCTCAACACCGCTGGATGGTGTACAGAATACAAGTCGGCCACATTCTCGTTCGTCCGGTCAACTCCAAGAATATACTGTACCAAATCGTTTGATCCTATGCTCAGAAAATCGGCCTTTTGCGCCAGCTGACGAATCATGGTAACTGCTGAGGGAAGTTCAACCATCGCACCCAAAGAGGGATTGGAGTTATGCGTTAACTTTTCCTTGGTTAATTCTTGAATCGCCTGCTTAGTAATATCGCGGGCTTTTATAAAATCCTCGACTCCTGCAATCAAGGGAAACATGACTTTTAAATCGGTGTGCGCGCTTGCCCGAAGTAAGGCACGCAGTTGAGTTTTGAATATGTCAATGTGTTTAAAGGAATACCGTATCGCACGTAATCCCATAAAAGGGTTTGCTTCTTGGCCGATGTTGGCAACCGAAAGCATTTTGTCACCCCCGATATCGAGAGTGCGAAAATATACAGGATCCATTTCATTGATAAGCTTCTTATATATTATAACCTGTTCTTCTTCCGGGGGGAAATCATTTCGAATAAGATACATATACTCACTACGATACAGCCCTACTCCGCTGGTGCCCGCGCGACGAGCTGACTTTGCATCGCTCAGAAGGTTGATATTGGCTAGTAGCTTAATTGTGGTGCCATCATAAGTGCTGCAGGTAGTGGACGGATTTTCAACTTCAACCTTTTTCTTATGCTGGCTGCTCATCTCTTTTTCAAGAGCTACATAACGATCGATGAGTTCATCATCCGGTTCGACAATTAAAGTGCCTTGATACGCATCGAGAATAAGAAACTTTCCATTTACGTGCTGATAAAATTCATTTTCAGAAAGCAATACAGTGGGTACTTCTAATGAGCGGGCAAGAATAGAAATATGGCTCGTTTCACCAGCCCCGTAGACAACAAAACCTTCGGTATTCTGTGCCGACAGCTTTACAATTTCCGAGGGCAGCAGGTTTGGTCCAATAACTATCTGCCCTGAATAGTCGCCATCTTCAACATCGTGGCCGGCCAGATTCCTTAATAAGCGATGCCCGAGATCTTTTACATCATGAATTTTATCCTGGGTGTTCTCATTTTGTGAATTTATAAACAGGTTGACGTATTCATTTACTACCTTTGCAACAGCTTCTGCAGCTGGTAAACCCTGGCGTATGTGCCGTCGCATACTGCCGGAGAAATCTTCATCACTTAACATAAGCAGGTGCGAACCAAATATAAGCGATCCTGCTTCGGAAAGTTTTTCATCCAGGTGAGCCTGGATTTCCTTCAGCTGATCGGTGGTTTTTTTTAAGGCAGAATCAAAGTCCTCTTCACTTTCAAGATACTCAGTTTCACCTACATGAATTAAAAGGCTGCTGTCATCGCTTCCGCTTACCACAACTGCCTGACCCATGGCTATCCCGGAGGAGGTCGGCCGGCCGCGATAGAACTTCTGCTTGCTGTCTGTATGCTGTGAAGTATCGCGCTGTTTAGTAGTATTCCGCAATTCGATCAACATACGGGCATGTTCAAGAAAGGTTGCAAGCTGGCTGGCGATCGCAGATAAAGCCCGAATATCGTGTTTGTTATAATAATCCGGACGGGAATCTTCCAGTACAATTACCCCCAATTTTTTTGACGACTGGATGATGGGAACTGCGAGGAAACTTTCGTATTTTTCTTCAAAAATACCCTGTACATACTTAAAATGAGGATCTTCCGAACCCCGGGGAACACAAATGGGTTTTGACTCCTTTAACGAAGTGCCGGTAATTCCCTCTCCGACATTCAGACGCAGTTTGCCGATCATATCGGCATTCAAGCCGACTGTTGCCCGCAGAACTAAGTTTTGGGAGTTCCCCTCCAAAAGAAAAATTGAACAGGCTTCAGTCTGCATATGTTTGGAAATAATTTTGACAGTAAGATGCAGTAACCCCTTAATATTGGTGCTTTTTTGAAAAAGACTGGTTAGCTCTCCGACATTGCACAGCAAATCAAATGTTTTTTTTCGCATCCCCGTCCTCTCTATTGCGCCCATTATAGCAGAGTCTGTAACTTTTCTCTAATAAATTCCGACTTCTCCTTAAGGCCGATAGCTTCGGTATTCATCATGAGAATATTAGGATTTTGTGAATCTAAGGCCACACTCCCACCGCTTTCAGTAATCAGCCGTAATACCTTATCTACAGATATAATCGAAACTTTCCCAAACTCTACGTACACCTTACCGCGCCGCTCCCGGAGTGAGCGGATGTACAATTTTTTACATATAACCCGTAGCTCTGCAATGGACAGCAGGCTCTGGACTTCGTCCGGCATAGGTCCAAAGCGGTCGGTTAACTCACCATATACCCTCTCTAAGTCGGTATCGGTTTCGATGGAAGCAATCATTTTGTAGATTTCCATCTTTTCAGTAACGTTTTTGATGTAGGTATCCGGAATATACCCGGAGTAGTCAAGCTCTAAATATACTTCAGGTGCTTCTTCTTTTTCTTCTCCGGCACTCATTTCGGCTACCGCTTCATCCAGTAATCTCAAATACATATCAAAGCCTACCGATAGTATTTCACCATGCTGTTGTCGCCCCAGCAGGTTTCCGGCACCCCGAACTTCGAGGTCCTTCATGGCAACCTTAAAACCTGAACCAAGATCGGTGTAATCACTAATAATCTGAAGACGTTTCATGGCAATCTCAGACAGTGCCCCCCGCTCAGGGAAGAGGAGATACGCATAGGCGGTGCGATCCGAGCGTCCCACCCGTCCGCGAAGCTGGTAGAGCTGACTAATTCCGTACATATCTGCCCTGTCAATGATAATAGTATTTACATTTGGTATATCAATACCGTTTTCAATAATGGTGGTGGCAACCAGTACTTGAAAAGACCCGTGAACAAAGCGGTGCATTTTATCTTCCAGCTGCATGCTGGTCATCTGACCATGAGCCGTCTCTACAAGCACCTCCGGCAATAGTCTTTCCAGAAACAGACGAACCTGGTTCAGAGTCTCTACCCGATTATGGAGGTAAAAGATTTGTCCTCCCCGATTTACTTCATAGCGAATCGCCTCGCTGATGAGTTCCTCGTTAAACTCTTCCACATGGGTTTCTATTGGGCGTCTGTCCATCGGCGGGGTAGTAATCAGGGACATATCACGAATTTTAAGCAGAGACATATGCAAGGTTCGGGGAATTGGAGTAGCGGACAAAGTGAGGGCATCTATGGAAGCTCGAAGCTCCTTCAGTCTCTCCTTGGCTTTAACTCCAAACCTCTGTTCTTCATCGACCACCAACAACCCCAGCGACTTAAACTGCACATCCTTTTGTAAGATGCGGTGGGTACCAATGAGTATATCTACACTCCCATTGTGAGCCTGTTCGAGCACTTTTTTCTGTTCGCTTTTTTGTACAAACCTTGAAATCATGTCAATTGTTACCGGGTAGCGCTTAAAACGTTCTTGAAAATTTTCATAATGCTGTTCCGCCAAAATGGTAGTAGGCGCCAGAAAAGCAACCTGCTTTCCGGAGACAACTGCCTTGAAGGCAGCCCGCATGGCTACCTCAGTTTTTCCGTAGCCCACATCGCCGCACACCAGACGGTCCATGGGAGCCGGTTTCTCCATATCGGTTTTTACATCCTCAATTGCCCGCAGCTGGTCTTCGGTCTCCTCATATGGAAATTCAGCCTCAAACTCAATCTGCCAGTCGGTATCCGCTGGAAAAGCAAGACCGATAGCACTTCTGCGCTTTGCGTACAGCGAAATCAGATGTTCTGCCAGATCTTCTACCGACTTTTTCACCCGATCCTTTCGCCGCTCCCAGGATTTTCCGCCAAGGGTATCTAATCGGGGAGCTCTCCCTTCCTGACCAATATACCGTTGTATCAGGTTAACCTGTTCGATAGGTATGAAAACGGTTTCCTCTCCGGCGTATTCCAGCTGAATATAATCGCGCTCAGTACCGGCTGCCTTTATGCGGTCTACCCCTTTGAATTTACCGATTCCATAATTCACATGAACCACAAAATCCCCGGGGTTTAACTCTACAAAGGTATCAATTACCGCAGTCTTTGCTTTTTTGACGGATGCGGGAGGTCTTCGGCGGCGCCCGAAAATTTCATTCTCCTGGACCACCATCATCTTAAACTCAGGAATGGAAAAGCCGGACGAAATCGGTGATGCAATTACCGCTACATCAAGTTCGCGCAGTAGATGTTCTATTTTCTGGGCTTGTGATTCGGTTTCGGCACAAATAGTGATGTCATATCCATTCTCTACAAGAGATTCTAGTTCGCTTTTAAGGTAGCTGATATTACCAAAAAAAGAGCGGGGACCTTCATAGGAGAAACGTATTCGCTTCTTCTGCGTATCCCGTAGTACCGGCACATGAATAGTTCTCTGATGAGCAGCTTCCAAGTTTTCAAACCGGTGGATAAGATACTCAGGGCGTAGAGCCGGACGGCGCTTAATCTTTGCCTCTCTGAACAGTCCGCTATACTCTTTCTGAAGGGAATCGCAGCCGTTGCTTAAGCGATCGTCGTACAACAAAAACTGGGTAGCATGACTGTCAAGATAATCGGAGATAGATGCCGGTGTTTCAAAGGTGGCGGGAAAAAAGTACACTTCATCGTTGCATTGATTTTCCGATTCCAACTGATCGTGGAGGCTGTCGGCCTTCGGCAGTAATTCCTTAAGTTTACTTTTAGATTCTTCATCCCATACCACTTCGCTGACAGGAAACAGGGTTACTTCTTCTAGCGAACCTGTTGAACTCTGGGATAATGGGTCAAAGGTTCTAATTTCCTCTATCTGGTCCCACTCAAATACAATTCGTATTGCCTGCTCATTCCCCGGTAAAAACAGATCCAATACCTCACCACGCAGTGCAAACTCCCCTGCCACGGTCACCTTGGGAACCCGTAAATATCTATAACTCTGCAGGGTCTCTGTTAGCTGCACAGGGTCAAACTCCTGCCCTACTTTCAGTTTAAGCAGTTTGGAACGAATAAACTCGGGCGGCGGCAATGGGGTAAGGAAGGCCCGTAGGGATGCGACTGCTATAAATGGTTCTCCGGAAATCATCTGAACCAGTTGACCCATTCTTTTGCCGGCGATGTTAAGTTGGGTTTGTTTTGAGCCATAGGGCACACTGCTCCACCACGGAAACTGGTAAGCCCGATCGGTGAACATCGACAGATCGCGCACCAGGGTTTCAGCTTCCTGCTCAGTAGGTGTAACGATTAAAAACGGGCTCTCCGAATAGCGAAACAATCGCTCCACTACCAATGCAAAAAAGAAACCTTCTGTGCCCTCGACTGTTAAGGAGAACTCCTTCTGTCGAAAATTACGTAAAAGCTCTATAAAAGGGTTATATGTATCAAGTCGCTTATTCAGTTTATTTTGGAATAATGTTATCATTTTTTTGTACCGAAGATAATAATGAGTATGGGAGAACTAACGTGAAACGAAGGTTATTCATTTATCTATTTACTTTTATGAGCTTGTCACCTCTATTGGCTGTCACACCTGCACAGGGAGTCGATCTCCGCATTGAGGAGACGGAAAAGCAAATTTATACGCCAAACACGCCGGTTGAACTGCAAGTAAGTGTGCGGAACGAATCGCCCGAACCGTTTTTATTTGAACTTGCCGAAAATAAGCTTTTCAATTTGTCCTTGCACGTAACAAATCTATACAACGAGACATTACCGACCTCGGAAAAGTATATCAGAGAGAAGAGTTCCAATCAACAAGTCTACTATCGAGAAATACGCTTACTACCAGGCGAGAAGTTCTCCTTTTTTGTTGAAGCATCGGAGTACGTACAGATGGATTCTCCGGGTATATATTTTTTCAAGGCCGAGTTCTCACCCCACTTTGAAAACAACGCCTCCCTGGAGTCCAATACACTTACCCTTCATGTCCAGCCCTCTCTTGAACCTGACAGTGAGTATCGCAGTGATATCCTAGATACAACTCGCCAGGTACTTCAAAAACATCAGCTTCCGCCGGATCAGGTAGTGAAGTACATGTTAACTGCCCGTCAAAATAATGAGTGGGAGAAGTTTTTTCTCTACCTTGATGTGGAACAGTTGATGCTGCAGAACCCGCTTAAAAAGGCCACCTACAGGCGTAGCTCTGAGCGGGAAAGAATAAGAATGGTGGAAGAGTATCATGAGATGCTGAAGAACGAAATGGTTGATACCGATATCCTTATCAAACCAACTGATTATAGTGTCTTAAAAACTGAATATACCCCTGAAGAGGCTACCGTGCTTGTTGATCAGGAGTTCAAATACCCTGACTTTACAGAGAAGCGCCGTTACGTGTACTATTTACACCGTCCCGAAGGCTATTGGGTCATTTATAATTATCAGGTATTAGGTCAGGGTAATCAAGAATGAAGACAGTTTTAGTAATTGAAGACCAGGATACAAGCGAAAGGATTATCCGACATCTGGCTCCCCTAGGTTTTGACTTTATTCATTACCTTAATCCGGTAAAGGCTCTTGATAATATCGATGAAATAGATCCTGACTTGGTTATTTTCAGTGCAGAAGATTTTCCACGCCATTGGAAACCCTTTATACGTTTGCTGCGGGGGAAGCAGGATAGGGAAGAATCTGTGTTTATTCTGCTTACCGGGGAGAACTTCAGTTCGGAAGAGGCTTCGAAAGCTTCCGTTTTGGAAGTAAATGGAATGGTTGATTCACAGCTTCAGGATGCGGCTATACAGCATCTACAGGATATTTTTGCCCGGTATAACTTTTTATCTGAACCAAGGTCAGATAAGCGCTACCCGGGTACATGGACAGAGGATCTGGACTTTGCATTTACACACCCCCGAACCTACGCTCTAATTACCGGTGCAATTACCGACATTTCCCTGGGAGGGCTGAACTTTAAGCCTGATATGCCTCAAGCTACAGCGGATATTATGGAAGGAGAAGAAATAGAAGGCTGCAGCTTGAGTATAACCAATAAAATCTTCCAAGTTGATATTAAAGTTATCCGAAATAGCCGCCAGATTGCAATTCAATTTATTGAAATTGATTCCTCTGGCCACACTGCTCTTATGGAGTATCTAAACGAGACAAGATATCGTCAAACTGGTTAGTTTCCCCTTGCGCTACCCCTACCTGTATTGTAATACTAGAAGTATATAAAGGAGGTAGTATTATGAGCATTCGTAGATACCTTGAAACTCAGCCTTTGTACGACTTAGTTAAATACGATCGACGTCCAGAGTTAATCACTGAGGCCATCTCCTTCATTGGAGCACCTCGCAAACACCCCTACGATGACTCAAAACTATTATTGATAACTGAACCCTTCAGTTCGGATACTGAGTTTTTTGAGTTCCAAACCGATGATATTGTATACTATGAAGAGCGACCGAATATATCTACTGAATCCGGAGAAAGCCTGTTTATCGTGCAGATATGGGTGCGGAAAGGGAGTCTCGGAATTCAATATCATCCCTTTGAGGTTTCAGATGAGCTGCGGTTCTTAAAAGACAGCGAAATCCTTCATCAGGTAATGTCAGAGAAGGAGAATATGAATGTATGAGCTATACCTATACTAAAGATTCTAAACTGCACTGTGTACTATGTCCTCACCACTGCACACTTGAAGATGGAGAGCGGGGTATATGCATGGTGCGGGAAAACCGTCAGGGTGAACTACACCTCCCTTTTTACGGGGTTCTTTCAGCAGTATCCAACGATCCTATAGAGAAGAAACCGTTATATCATTTTTATCCGGGCAGCTTCATTTTTTCTGTAGGCTTCTATGGCTGTTCCTTTCGCTGTCCCTTCTGTCAGAACTATCGAATAGCTCAGTCCACCAATGTTGTTGACACACACAGCACTCAGCCCAGGGAGTTAGTAGACCAAGCCCTCAGGCAAGGAGCACAGGCAATAGCCTACACCTATTCGGAGCCGCTGGTTCACTTTGAATGGATGCTGGAGACGGCAAAGTATGCACGCAGCCGAGGCTTGAAGAACATATTAGTCTCTAATGGATATGTGAATCCACAACCTGCAGGGGAACTGCTCGAAGTACTTGATGCTGCGAACATCGATCTTAAATCATTCCGTTCCGAGTTTTACCAGGATATTGTAGGAGGCAGGCTCGAGCCGATTCTGGCCTTTATCAAAAAGGCCTCTCAAAAGATACACTTAGAGGTAACTACCCTAATAATACCCGGTTATACCGATTCAGAGCAGGAGATAACCGATATCGCTCGTTTTTTGGCAGAGCTGAACGAGGATATTCCACTGCACCTTTCCTGTTATTATCCGGCCTTTAAGTTTGATGCTCCTCCCACCGAAGCTTCTACTGTATTTGCACTGGCAGAAACGGCAAAGCAGTATCTTAACTTTGTGTATCCGGGAAACGTGGGCCTGAGCGAGGTAAACACCTATTGCTCAGCCTGCGGCAATACCCTTATTCGGCGTACGGGTTATCGGGTAGAAATGCCCGGAATAAAGGGACAGTCATGCGCCAAGTGTGGTCAGACTGTCCCCTTTCCGGTGAAGGAAATGGATAATTTTCGCTCCCCAAATAGTTGACATAAAATATTCTATTATGTATAGTACGTCTCATTACGGTCCCCTGTAGCTCAGCTGGTAGAGCGGATGACTGTTAATCATCAAGTCGTTGGTTCGAGTCCAACCGGGGGAGCTTTGTATACGACATCGATTAATTTCGGTGTCGTTTTTTATATTCAACTACTTTATATATTCGATATTGGAAACCCCGTGTACGCGTAAGCTGTTCTTTGCTACACTTCCTCTTACTTTAATATTGGCTGCGCCGTTTATCTCGCCCGTAAGGGCTCCGCCATTCAGGCTTAGATCAAGATCCACCGCTCCGTTACCGTTGATATGAATGGTTTCGGCTGACAAATCCCTAAAATCTCCCTGAATCCCCCCGCTTAGTTGGAGGGAAAGCTTTTTATACCTGCAGTTTTCGGCCGTGATCTGTACACCGCCGCCGCCGGCAATGCTCAGCGCCTCACCAGTAAAACCTTGTATTTTAGCACTTAGCCCCCCTTCTGAACGAAGTTCCTCCAAGTCGGGCATCTGTACCACCGCCTTAAAGTGGGCTCCCCGAAAATCGATCAAACCGGTGGTCTCCAAGGTAAGAACTTCTCCGTTCTTGCCAATTTTTACATGGTTTTGAAGTTCCTCGGGAAAAGTGATACTTACCCGATAGGTATCGCCGGACTGTATAGTAAGGTTCCATCCGCCTATAACCTGTAACCGGGAGAAATCCTCCAAATCGTACTCCTGGCTTATCCGTTTCCCGTCGAAGTTTCTATCTAGAGCCGATAAATTGCCTCCGGCTTCCGCCGCTCGATCTACCAGGACTCTCATGGAAATTATCGAAATTATTGCAATTACTACTAATGCACTCACTGCCGCGAGTAGGATTTTATTACTGGTTTTCACCCTTTTCCTCCCTTTTCTGATATGTTATGTACTTCTGTTCTACTTCCCCTATATCCATTCCTAACAAATGCAAGGTTTTGAAAAAATAGGGAAGCTCTTTCTCTATGAACTCGGTCCGCTTAATCAGTTTTGCCTGTTCTTCGCCATCCTCGCTCACAAAATAACCTATGCCTCGCTGGTTATAAATTACCCCCTGCTCTTGTAAGTAACTGTAGGAGCGTACCACCGTGTTCGGATTAACCTCTAATTCAACGGCCATTTCCCGCACCGAAGGGATTCGCTCTTCGGGCTTCCACTTGTGCTGCAGAATATTCTCGATGATACGATCTACTATTTGGGCATAAATCGGTTTATCTTTTTCAAACTGCATCTTTTACTTGTACCTCACGAAATCGGATATAGGTGATAAGCCAGGCCACCGGTGCCAGTAAGCCCCAGTAAAATACATTCCGTATGATCATAAGTACTTTGATTTTGTCCTGAAACCTGAAGGGCATATCCTCAAACATTGGACCTATCAGCTTGGCGTTGTCTATTATAAACATACCGCTGAAATAGGGGGCAAAGACAATTCGCACAAGCACAGCCATAAAAATGGAGAATAGTACTCCGGCTGCAAACAGAGTTAATAAAGTTTTGAACAGCTGGGCTTTACGAAAATATATTGCACCGACCAGAAAAATTGACTGCACCACGAGGTAATTGGCAACGATTAGCCAGAATTGTGTCTGAAAAGGATTAAACAGATAGTGGTGCTGACCGGCAATCAACTCGGTTACACCGGCCGACAGGTAGCTGTAGGCGCTGTACCACAGCAGGGTTAACAGTATCCAGCCAAGGTTAGAAATTAGAATTCGACTCACTGTTTTTTCCAGCGGAGAAGCCGGAAGCATAAGATAGGCTTGTGCACTCTCGCGTTTATGAACTTCCTTGAATATCCCGCTGGTCGCTATAAATCCGCCAATAAAGAGTATCGTTGAAAACGTACTTAGATGATGACCGATTTCAGCACTTCCCTGAAATATTGTAAAGCTGAGCACATCAAAGGTAATGAGGACGGCAGCAAGTGCGGCTATGATAATCAATACGTTTTTGTAACCGGTGGTGATGTCACGACGCATAAGCAGCTCCATCCGTTTTAATGAAAACCGTTCTTCCTTGAATTGCATTCTAGTTATCCTCCTTAAAAACATTATTCACTGCATCGGGATTCTCTATTACCGCATTAAAGAGGGTTTCCATATCGATAACCGATTCATCGGCCTCAGTTTTTTCAGTTACGATGCGGTAGCCTCCAAGCTCTTCCTGAGAAAAAAGCACGGCTTTGCCGATGGGAAGCTCATTTACTTTTTCGATGCTCAACCGTTTTGAAATCTCGGAATACTCCCGCTGGAAAATAATTCTGGCATCATCGATAATGATAACCGGATCAATCAACAGTTCCATATCACGTACTTGATGGGTGGATATAAGAAACATACGTTCCTCGTTTACCGACGCGGCCACTACCCGTCTAAATTGGCTCTTGGAAGGAATATCTAATCCGTTGGTAGGTTCATCCAAAATGCACAGGGCGGCATTGCTGGCAAGCCCAAAGGCCAGGAAAAACTTCTTTTTCTGCCCGTAGGACAGGGCCGAAAGTTTTTGCTGGACATCGATTTGAAATTCTTTTAGATGCTGTAAAAACTGTTGCCCGTCGAATTTCGGATAAAACGGTGCGTATAATGCCTGATACTGCAGGGCGCTCAAGGCCGGCAGGTAAAACTCTTCAGGCAAAAAAAAGATATCCGAAAGAAGCTCTGGGCTGCGGGCGCCTGGTTCATGCCCGATTACCTCAACCCGACCTTCGCGAGAATACAAAAGCCCGGAAAGAATACGCAAAAGTGTAGTTTTCCCTGCCCCGTTTTTTCCAAGTAAGCCGTAAATATTTCCCATCTGCAGCTGCATGTCTAAGTTTTTGAACAAAGAATGTTTCTGATCGTAGGAAAAGGTCAGCTGACTTACCTTAATTGCTTCACTATTCATATATACCTCCATATTAGCGTACTACTTATCTATTACACTAACAATCTAACACTACGCTGAGGAAACGTCAATACTTTATTGCACTTTCTGCGACTAATCTATACCATTGGAGTTCTTATGGGTTCGATATTTATTTCGGTAGTACATACCATGTTCCAGATCATAGTTATTATGGGCTTTGGTTTTTTTCTGCGCAAGAAAAACATTCTGCCCCAGAAGTTCTTTGAATATATCAGCACTTTTCTCATTAAGGGTACTCTACCGATTTACCTGTTCAGTAAGGTGATAGAAACCGATAGAGAGGCTTTGGCCGGCAGCTGGCTTTTTCCTTTAAGTGCAGTAGTGGTAATAGGGTTTAGTCTGCTGCTCTCTTTTATTGTGTTTAGCCTGCTTCCCTTTAAGGGAAAGGAAAAACGGGCAGGTCTGGCGATGTCTACTTTTGGAAATTCAGCCTACATTCCCCTTACACTAATCGAAATTTTTCCCCTTACAGTCCCCCTGCTGATCGAAAGGTATGGAACAGCAGTTCCGGCACTGTATGTCGGCACATACGTGCTCGTCTTCAGCCCCCTTTTATGGACCTTTGGACACTACCTTATTACCGGTAAAAGCGATTTTTCGATTCGTAATATCATTACTCCGCCCTTCATCGGAATAATGCTCGGGTTTGCTGCGATTCTGCTGCACCTCAATACTCCAATTATGAATGAGGAGTTTTTTATTCACCACCTTTATCTTGGTGTACGCCGTCTCGGTTCAACCACTTTTCCGTTGATACTGGTAGTTCTGGGAGCAATGATTGCGAATCTTAATTTACATGTCGAGGGAAAGTGGCGTCTTACCCAGATGGCGATGGGGGTGTTCACCGTTCGCTTTGTGCTGCTGCCCGCCTTCTTTTATGTGCTGTATTTTACGGTTTTACGTCATTTAGACTTTATTACTCCGGTTCATATCTGGGTTCTATTCTTAGAAACTCATTTGCCGCCGGCATCAAACCTGTCCATCATGGTCTCCGAAGCCGGTGTAAACCAAGGTTTCACCGCCTTCTCTCTCCTGATAACCTATCTCGGTTTTTTAATTATTTTTCCAGTGCATATGGTTCTTTTTCTACAGATCGTGGGCTAAATTGCTCGAGTTGCATCCGATTGGCATATCCATTAGGCTGTATACTATAACCTGATAAAGGATATGGAGGCAGTTATGAAACCAAAGGTATATGTGACCCGTATGGTTCCCCAGGCAGGTATCGATCTGCTGAAGGAAGAGTGTGAGGTTGAAGTGAATCCGGAAGACCGCCCGCTTACCCGGGAAGAATTACTGCACAATATAAAAGGAAAGGACGGGGTCCTTTGCCTGTTAACCGACCGCATTGACGCGGAAGTGTACGATACGGTGCCGGAGATCAAAGGGTTTGCAAATTATGCAGTTGGTTATGACAACATAGATGTTGAAGAAGCCACTCGACGGGGCATTCCTATTTCAAACACACCGGATGTACTCACCGACGCAACAGCTGAAATGGCATGGGCCTTGTTGTTTGCTGTCTCGCGAAGGGTCGTAGAGTCCGACAGCCACATGCGAAGCGGGCAATGGCCAGGTTGGGGTCCCCTGCAGTTTCTCGGGGGTGACCTAAGCGGAAAAACATTGGGCATTGTGGGAGCCGGTCGAATTGGAACGGCCATGGCCTTAAAATCGAGCGGTTTTAAGATGGAAGTCCTCTATTATGATACCCAAAGCAACCCTAAATTGGAGAGCAGCTTGAATGCCCGAAAGGTCGAACTGTCCGAGCTGCTTGCAAAATCGGATTTTGTGAGCGTGCATACTCCGCTTCTCGAAGAAACCCGTCACCTGTTTACGTTGGATACTTTTAAAAAGATGAAGCCAACCGCCTATCTGATCAACACCTCCCGTGGGCCTGTAATTAAAGAGGCCGATCTGTATACTGCCTTGCAGGAGGAGTATATCGCCGGGGCTGGGCTTGATGTATACGAAAATGAGCCGGAGCTGACCCCCGGGATGGAAAAGCTGAAAAATATAGTTATTACTCCCCATACCGCATCCGCCACAGTAGGAGCCCGCACCGCCATGGCCACTAAGGCAGCCCGTAATTTACTTGCAATGCTGAAAAGCCAAAAAGCTCCGGACTGTGTAAACCCGGAAGTGTATTAATTAAGAATTGCTCTTGCTTCAGTTTTCAAGCTGTGGTATAACATTTGTAGGAATGGCCTGCAGAAAGTGCTATTGGGGCGATTAACTCAGTGGGAGAGTGCTACCTTCACACGGTAGAAGTCACTGGTTCAAATCCAGTATCGCCCAAAATAATTGCTTATAAAGCAATAAATTAGAACCTACCGAACTATCCGGCGGTTCTCCAAAATCTTCATGTTACGTCAAGTGTTACGTTGACGTAGAGGAGCGGAGAATGAGCCGGTTTTTACCTTTTCACTTAATCAAAAGAAAAAATAAAAAGGGAAAAATCACCTACCAGGCCCGGTTTATAAACACGGAAACCGGGGCAGTGATTTGTACCAGATCCACTGGACAGTCAAACAAGACTGCAGCCGCCAGGGTAGCCGAGGGGATGATTGCGGATATAGAGGCGCTTTACTCCGGCGGCCAGCATTCGGGCAAGACTACCCTCTCACAGTACGCGCGGGACTATTTCACCCCCGGGGGCCGTTATGAACAAGGCCGCAGTGAGCGGGGGCACAGTGTATCCAATAATTACCTACTCACCTGTAGCAGCTACACTCGATCCCATATAATTCCCATCTTCGGGGAATTGCTACTTGAGGAGCTAACGCCCAAGGTCATAGACAGGGAAATAATCAAACTCTTTAAGAGTAAGAAAGTCATGGGCGGTACCGTAAACCGGATCCTTCGGACCCTTCGCCTTATTCTCGAGGGAGCGGTCCAGGAGGAGCTTATCGAAGAAAACTATGCCGCCTATGTAAAGCCGGTAAAAGAAAGCAGACAGGAGCGTGGAGTTTTTACCAGAAAAGAGATAATAAAACTGTTCAAAACACCCGATATTTGGCCAGATTTCCGTCATTATGCGCTGAATTTGCTAGCATTTTCTACAGGTATGAGATTGGGAGAAATCCGGGGACTGTGCATTCAAAATGTATACCAGAATTATGTGGCGGTCAGTACTCAGTGGGAAGATAAAGTCGGACTGAAAGCGCCGAAGGCTGGAAGCATCCGAAACGTGGCCCTTCCGGCAGCCACCGCAAAAGCTCTTCACATGCTTATTGTGGAGACCCGGCCAAGGGATATTCTTTTCTACTCCGAGGGCGACCGGTCAAAACCTTTTACAAAAAGCCATATCGAGAAAACTCTTTATAAAGTCATGGAAGCGGCAGGGATCCCTCCGGAGGAGAGAAAAACGCGCAACCTTGTATTTCACAGCTGGCGCCATACGCTTAATACAATTTTACGCAGTGAGGGTATCTCTGATGCGAAGGTCCAGAAAATCACGGGCCACCGTACCGATGGTATGACCGAAAATTATACACACTTTCAGGCAGATGATTTTCGGGATGTATCCGAGCTTACAGGGAGGCTGCTCACATGAGAAGAGGCGAAAGAGTGCGGCGTTATGCATTACGGCAAATTGTAGAGCTGAAAAAAGAGATCTGGGAAATCCGAAATCAAGCATCTTCGACCATGTACGAGGATTTGCGGACCGGATTGCTACAGCGAGCAGGGGACCTCGATGCCGAGCGCCTGCAGCTTGAACAAATAGTCGAGGCAATACCCACCCCTAAGGGTGAGTAAAATAAATCAAGGAGGGTTTTATTATGACAAACCTACAGAAACTGGCAATGGTAGTAGAGCACGCAAACGAACTTGTGGATACGGCTACAGTTGGAGGCTTCACTATCTTCACAGATGAGGACCCGGAGGAAGTACGGAATTTTCTTCATATCTGGCTAAGTGCCAGCACAACGGTTGAATGCGAGATCGCGAATTATTTGGATAATCACATATTGACACCGGAGTATGAGGAGGCGAAACGATGAATCTAGTTACCTTAGATACCAATACGACGAGAGCAAAAGGATGGGAATTATGAACTTTAAAGAGTACAGGTCTAAGAGAGTGAAAGAAATCGAGGCGGAAACAGATCAGCCCGCAACTTATGCAGATGAAATCCTCATTGAAGAAGAATGGGAAAAGCTAAAAGAGTGGGAGGAGGAGCAAAGCGAAAAAGACAAAGGCTGAACCGTTAAGGCGGGACCGCCGGTTCAACTCCGGCGGGGTTTTTATCGAAAAAACTTGCATAATTAATTTTAGTGTGGTATTTTTATATATGATTATGATTTCGGAGTTGTTAAGAGATACAGGCTTGAGTCCACATCAGTTTGCAAAGCTCACTGGCTGGCATTATGACACTATCGAAAAATGGTGTAAGGACGATCCCCCAAAAGCTCTGAAAGATGATATTGAAGCTGTTTATTTGGTATGGAAACGAGAAGGGTTAAAATCGATCAAGATTTTTGAGAACCTTAAGCATACCATAGGCCACAGAGCGCCAAAATCAGGCCATCATGTAGGCTCTAATTTTAGCGAAAAGAAAATAGTTCGATTATTAAAAAGTTGAAATAAGCCGAAAGGCTGCACAACAGTTACGAGGGATAGCGCAAGGGAAACCAAGTGCCTATGTACCGGAGTTTTTTAACTAGGAAGGGAACCAGGCGCGAGAGATCGCACGAATCGTAAGGGCTTAATAGATCTTAAGATCTGGAGCCTGACCGAAGGTAATAGAGTAGGTCCATACTCGATTAAACGCATTATGCGTGGGCGTTGAGGAGGACCTACTATGCCCGAACAATCAGAAAATCTCATTTCCTACAAAGAGGCAGCCGAACTAATCGGCGTCGCCGAGATCACAGTCCGAAAATGGACCAGTACAAGGTTCATTCCCCACTATAAGCTGGGAAAATCTGTCCGCTTCTCAAAAACAGAACTCATGGAGTGGGTACGCTCAAAGCATGTTGACCCTGTGCCAAGGGCGGGTCGAAGATGATAAGTTTAAAAGTATTCCCTGGCTTGGCTCAAGCTGTTGAGTGGGCCCAAGAGCAGATAGAGAAAAACCCTTATTCCGATGTAGGCTTTACTGCCACTATCCACAATGGACAGATAAAGCGTCTCACCTACACTGTTACAGTAAAACAGCTACCCGAACAGGGAGCCTCACATGATAGCGCAAAAAAGTAGCCCCCAATCCGGGGAACAGCGGATCAAGGGCCTTGGAAAGCGTGACATCTCTGATAGACAGTATACACAGCGGAATTTGTTTAGTAAAGACTCTTCTATCACCCCCGATCTATCAGGACTTGAACACGCTTTGAATAACAAAATGGCCTTAATTATTAAGCGGGACACCCAGCGGATATATTTAAAGCCACATAGAGTAATAGGAACAACCGCCTATATCACTAACAAAGTCACCATCATTACCCGGTATATTTCAAGGACCCTCACAACCGAAGATTTTGAGCTTATTGCAGAGACATTGAAGAGGTCAACAAATGGGTGAAGAGCTAAAACTAACCGAAGAAGAGCGGAAAAAATTTGCTGAGAAGTATGGCCATAATCCGGACGATCTTTCAGATGAAGAGCTGCAGAAATGTAAAGTAGACTTACGCATTGCGGGAGCCCGAAAAGTTCGGTGGACAGCAAGGGAACTGTATGACACCTACTTTCCACCGCTGCGCTGGTATATACCTGGACTACTAACTACCGGACTAACGTTGCTCTGGGGATCTCCGAAATTCGGAAAGTCAATCCTTGCTCTACAGTGGGCGCTATCGATCGCCTCCGGTGGGTATGTGTTCGGAAAACTGCAATGTGAAAAGGCCGGAGTGGTATATCTAAGCCTAGAAGATGGACCCAGGCGACTGCAGAGACGTATAAAGTCCTTGGGTATTGAGCCTCCCGATGGGGTCGAGTTTTTCACCGAGTGGACTCGGGAGAATGCAATTGATAACTTGTCTAAATATCTGGAAGCTGCACCTCATATAGAGATCGTATTCATTGATACACTGATTAGGTATAAATCAATAGGCGACACGAACGACTACAGCCAGACCAGCGACCTGCTTATCAGGTTGAAAGAAATAGCCGACCGGCGAGAAATAGCAATTGTGGTTATTCACCATTCTAAAAAACTTGGGAAAGACGAGAGCGGGGACTTTATCGACTCAGCATTAGGCAGCCGTGGTCTAACTGGACAACCCGACCACCTTACCTATCTTACGAAGGGGAAAGACGGCATCGACGCTGTACTACATTTCAAGAGTAAAGACGCTGAACCGAAAGAGCTTGCTCTGAAATATGACGCCACTATTGACAATTGGGCGTTAATGGGTGACGTACAAGAGATTCAGACCTCAGCAGCACGCCAAGAGATCTATGATCTACTCGCTGGGGCAGAGAGCGTAATGACCCCCAAAGAGATCGCGAAAGAGCTTGATAAGAATCAAAACACCGTTCGCGTACTGCTTAAGAGAATGGTTGACGATGATGTACTGGCTATAGTAGGGCGTGGCAACTACACTCTAAAATATCATCCAACCCCGGTAAAACCTGTAAACAATGTAAACAACGTAAACAACCAGCAACACGATAAACAAGAAACGTTTACAACGTTTACAAAGTTTACAGGTTCCGAGGGTGAAGGGATAAGTGAAGGGGGTAACAATGCGGACAGTAAGCGGACGGAAGGCGAACGGCGTGAGGCTGATAACAATCATGATCTGGAAATATTTTAAGGAGAAAGCAAGGATCTCCGGGGAGTGGTTGCTGCATCTTCGGATTTTCCGCAGATGCAATGCATCAGTGAGACTGGCACACAATGGAGGGCGGGGTCAATTTTCTATGATCCTGTTACCCGAAACCACGCGCGTAGGCACTCTTATATGATGTCAGCAAAAATATAGGGGGGTTGGCTGTTTGACAATATGGCCAAATAGAGTTAAAATTTTTAGAGGAGAGAAGAGCATGAGTATTTTTAGAAATCTTTTAGGACCGAGAACGAAGAAAAGCGCACCGACGGGAAGTTTTGTTACCAGTACAGTTTTACCACCGTTGAACGTCGAAAGTGCGTTGCGGATTGCAGCGGTATTCGATGCAGTTAGAATCCTTAGTGAGGATGTAGCCAGCCTCCCCCTGCATATCTATTCGGGTGATAATACGAATAAAGAGCGAAATGACCAGATCCCTCTGGCCCGGATACTTCATAAGGCTCCAAATGAGTATCAGAGTGCTATGGATTTACGGGAGGCACTCACAGCGAGCCTCTTACTTACCGGGCACGCCTATAGTGAAATAGAGAGTGATCGACGCGGTGAGGTGGCCGCGCTGCACTTCATAGACCCTTACCGGGTATCAATCCACATTGGCAAAACACTTCAATTTAAAATTGATGGCAAAGATTTTCCAAGTAACAAGATTTTCCATATACATGGATTCAGTACAGATGGGGTTCATGGCCGGGCTATCGCTGCGCAAGCATGTGAGAGTTTAGAATTAAGCCGTTATCTGGACATCTATGGGCGGCGTTTCTTCCAATCCGGTGGAAATTTAAAGGGTATTTTGAAACACGAAAAGCACCTTTCGAAAGAAGCGCATGAAAATTTGAAAGGCTCTTTTATTGATACCTACGGCAGTGGTCCTGCAAAAGGGTTCGGGGTTGCGGTACTTGAAGAGGGTATTGATTATATGCCTATACAATCAAAGCCGGAAGAATCCCAGCTATTAGAGTTGAGGAAGTTCCAGGTAAACGAAGTTGCGCGATGGTTTCGGCTGCCCCCGCATATGCTTGGGGACCTCGAGCGCGCTACCCATTCGAATATAGAGCAGCAATCTCTCGAATATGTAAAATACACTTTGCGTCCCTGGCTGGTGAGAATTGAGCAGGCAATAAGCCGGCAGCTATTAAGCGGTGAATTTTATTGTGAACACAATCTTGAGGGGCTGCTTCGAGCAGATATAAAAAGCCGTTACGATGCCTACGCTGTTGGCCGCCAATGGGGCTGGTTATCAGTAAACGATATTCGCAGAAAAGAGAACATGGAGCCGGTTAAAGAGGGAGACACAAGACTTGAGCCTATGAACTATAGGATAGCCGGAGAAATCGGTGAGGTTAAAACGGTATAAAGGTCAGGGAAAACCTTGCAGGGGGATCCTGCAGGAGTAGTACTTCAGGGGGAACCTGAAAGACATGGCGGACCATAACAATATTACAATATTTTTTTGATAAGGAAGGATTATTATGGGCGATTATAGTATGGCAGATGTTGCCGTAGCGATAGAAGAACAGAGCGAAGCAATGAAAAAGTTTAGAGAAAACATTTATTCACGCCTCGAAAAGTTAGAGGCAAAGCCACAAGGGCGGGAAGTTCCTTTCGAAGCCGGAAAGGCTCCCGCGATATTCTCCCGAGGAATGTCAAAAGACAGTGATCCGCTGAACATCGGTGGATTTTTCCGGGGAATGCTTAGTGGCAATTGGGCTGGGGTGGACCGGGAACACGAACTCTATAAAGCAACCATGACAACCGGAAGCGAAGGCGCCGGGCTTATCCCTGAGCGCGTCGCCCAGGAAATTTGGTTTGCTATTCTCACCCGAAACGCACTACTGGCCGCTGGGGCCCCTATGATCCAGCTTGCCCAAGCTGGGGTAAAGGTTCCCACTGAATCGGTCAGTCCTTCGGCTGCTTGGGTAGCTGAGGGGGCAACGATTAGCGATTCCGGGGGTGAGTTTAGCGCGCAGAGCTTGACAGCACACAAAATCGCTTTTCTAAGAGAGATATCAAATGAGATGCTGCAGGACAGCCCAGCCGCCGCCGATGTGTACCTCCGGCAGATTCTTCTCAATGCCCTATCCCGCGGACTTGATACCGGGTTTTTAAACGGTACCGGAGCGGACAATCAGCCAACCGGGCTTTTGACCGGAAGCCCCGACTATGCGGTAGACAAAAGTAGCACCGATCTTACGGCTGATATGCTCATGGAGGCATACTGGGCACTGGTTGGAAAAGGAGCTGTCCCCGGACAAATCAGGTCTATTATGGCACCGGAAGGGGCAACATTTCTCGATCAGCAGAAAGCCTCCACGGCAGGCAGTTATTTAGAGGCGCCGATCGACATTGAACGGGTGGTAAGTAGTCAGGTCGCTGTTGCAAGCGGCACCCCGGACACCAGCAAAGTACTGATTGGGGATTTCTCCCAGGCCGTACGGGTGTACAGTTTCGGCGGTATGCGCCTTGATGTGGATGCGAGCGCCGCCTTCGCTTCCGATTCAATCACCTTTCGCCTTGTGCAGCGGGTGGATATTCAGGTGGCACAGAGCGACCTACTGCAGCGCCTCGATGGCGTCCAGGTAAGCTCTTAAATATGGCTCTTCTGTCCTTTTGTTGCTGGGGGATCCAGCATTCGGGAGGATTGCATATTCTTTTCAGGACTTTCTCCTTACTTCCGCTGGGTTACGTTGTAGCCCGGCGGTTCTTTTAGCTTATGAAACAATATTCAGATTTTTTGCTATACCTACGCCACACACTACCGGAGCCGAAATTTCATTATTTAATCAATACCTGGGGCGGCCAGGTGGTAGAGATCCCCGCCAATGTGACCGAAGAAGAGGACGCGCTTGAGATACGGCGCGAACTTGCGAGCTGGGCCTATATCGAGGATCTGATTGATGATTTTAATAATAAGGTCCTGCAGCAGATCTCTGAGGACTACGGCTACCCTTTCACAGAGATCCTTTCCATTTACAAAGAAGTAAAACAGGCAGCACGCAAAGTATAGAAAAATCAGTTACCCGCCGGAGTCGCGAGGGTGGCCCTCACGGCGTTTTTAATCGAAATAGTACTTACATACCACTTTAACCGGGTAGGAATTCCGCGAGTACCCTATTTGGGGACTGGGGAAATATTTTATATATGGTTCAAGGTGTAGGTGCGTTCGGTGTTGTATCTGGTAATGTTTCCAGATAACTCACTCCTCAAAGAATTAAATACATCTTGTGATCGATCACAAGATATTCAAGGTGTAGATGCGGGGCTCACTGTCCGATTCGGACAGTGACAATACTGTCACTGTAAATATTACCAGTGACTTCTGACTGTGGTTTATCCACAGTGAACTCACTGGCGATTTATCCAGTGAGAAATATGCTGAGAAAATCATCTGTCATCGAATGACAGATAGAACTCACCTCCAACAGTTGGAATTGAGCCTTATCTGAGGATATCCTCAGATAGCTTACTGGCCTTTTGGGCTAGTGAGAATAAAGTCACTGTGAACGGTTCACAGATAGCTATCTGTCCGAATCGGACAGATAGTTCACTTAAATCCGATGTAAGTGAGAGG
>JAIPFV010000043.1 GCA_021736475.1 Spirochaetia bacterium
GTGCAAGCTTGTCGATAGCCACCCCTCCGGGATATCCGAGCTGATAATGCTTGGCGACCTTGTCAAAAGCCTCGCCACAGGCATCATCGATGGTTGCTCCCATCACTTTAATGGTATCGAAATCTTCAACCTTGGAGATAACCGTATGACCTCCGGAGACCAAAAGTCCCATATAGGGATACTCAATATCGTACTCCAGGTGCGGAGCGTACAGATGCGCCCGGATGTGATCGATCCCGACAAAGGGAATACTCCGTGCCAGAGCCAGCCCTTTTGCAAAGTTAAGGCCTATCAGAAGTGAGCCTACCAAGCCGGGACGGTTAGTCACTGCAATACCATCGATCTTATCCAACCCCACACCGGCGCTTTTTAAGGACTGACCGGCAACCGACAGAATCCATTCGGTGTGCATTCTAGAGGCTATTTCCGGAACCACCCCGTCGTAGGGGCGGTGAATATCTATCTGAGAGGCTATTTCATTGCTCAAGATTCGGCGGCCGTCTTCAACTACAGCGATCGCGCACTCATCACAGGAGCTCTCAATTCCCATTACCAGCATATACATGCTCCTCTGCAAAAAAAGATGAAAGGTGGACAAACTCGTATCCACGATCCTCTATCTTTCCATACCACAAAGAGAGTGTAGAGGCAAGCTCCCGGCTCCATACATGTCCGATCATAACCGCATAGCCCTGGCTGCGAGCAACTTCCAGAGCACTGCTAAGGGCCAGCTCAATCTCTAATGGATCCTCAATATTATCCAGAAATACATTTCGCTCTGAGAAGGGCATACCGAGCTTCTCCGCTACCGTATTCCCTACCGTGTCAGCGGTAGTACGGCTGTCAAGAAAATAGAGCTGTCGCCCCTTCAATACCGAAAAGAGGGCTTCCATCAGTTCAGGATTGGCGGTTCCTTTGGAACCCATATGGTTATTCACTCCAATTACCCGGGGCAGCTGGTCGAGGTTCTTATTGACAATTTTCCGCATCTCCTCCGGCTGCATTCCCACATATAGGGCACCCGGGCCAGGATCCTCATCACCTAGAGGTTCAATCGGCTGATGGAGAATCATCTCATCTCCGGAACGCGCAATCTGCTCCTGGGCCGCCCGACTAAACTCAAGTCCCGGCAGGAGTGCAAAGGTCATAGGTATCGGCAAATCGAGATAGTTGTCCAGCTGTTCTAAGTTGTAACCCACATCATCAATCACCAAATACAGCTTCCCCCTACCGGCGGGGGGTTCAGTAATTTTCTCAAGTGGATGCAAGTCCAACTTCTCTTCCTCGGATGTATATTCCTCGGAGAGAGTCTCATCACCGTACCCTTCAGGGCGCTTTTTAGGGCGTTTTTCAGACTCGCCGGCCATTGCACTAGGGTCATCGGCATCGGTACCAGTAGTCTCTGACCCATCCGAACTGGGAAGAGCCGTAAGGGGTCCGGGTTCTATTTGCCGGCTTTCCTCCCCTTCTGTAGCCCCCTCTGTACCCATCTCGGGGGAGTCCTCTCTACCGTCGATTTTTTCTCTACCGGTAAGGTCCCGGGAATCAGGTCTCGGGAGCAGCACCAGCAAAATAAACAGTGAAACTGCAATCAAAGTAAGCAGGGCATAGGCAAGTTGTACCCGCCGCCGTTGGCTAGGCGTCCTTCCCTTTTTTTTTGAGGTTCTATGTGCTGGTCCGGTTGGATTTTCAGTTGAGTCGGGTTTAGAGGTTGTGCTTTTATTTGGTTGATTATCCGAAGCTTTTTTCATACTGCCTGTCTATCGGTATCGAGCCGCCCGCCGGAAGTGCGGACATTGCCCGATTACCTGCAGACGGCCTTATTCGTAAATGTATTCTCTCATTTCATCGGCATGTAGACGCAGTTTCTTGATTGCCTTCATTTCAATCTGCCGAACTGTTTCCGGAGAGATACCCATTTCCTCTCCAATCCGTTTTAAGGTAACCTTTTTGCCCCCGTAAAAAGAGAAGCGGTACAGCAGTACTTGGCGCTCTTTTTCACGCAGATGATCGAGAAACTTTACCGTATCCTCTTGGGCACACTTTTTCAACAGCTCATCGTCGGGTTGATAGGTAGTATCTTCAAACATATCTCCCAACCGAGATTCTGTCTGTTCATCTTCCCAATCCAGGGACACAACCGGATTTGATGAATATAGTACCGCAGAGACTTCAGACTCTTTTACGTGCAGGGCGGAAGCAATTTCATGCATTTCCGGCTTTCGTCCGAAGTCCTGGCTGTAGGAGTAATAAAATCGCTGAACTTTACGCAGCAGCTCCTCTTTTCGGTGGGGTAACTTGATATGCCGCTGATTTTTTGCAAGTGCCCGGACTATCGATTGCCTTATCCACCACGCAGCATAAGTTGAAAAACGGACATTTTTCCGATAATCGAATTTTTCAGCAGCTTTCATGAGTCCGATGTTCCCTTCCTGGATTAAGTCGAGAAAACTGAGTCCGGGAGACATATAGGAACGGGCTATCTTTACCACTAATCGAAGATTCGACTCCGTAAGACGGCGTAAAGCATGTTCATCGCCCTTTTGAATCTGTTTTGACAATTCAATTTCTTCGGCAAAAGTGAGGAGTGGCTGTTTCTTGATGCCAGAAAAATAATTCTGTAAAGCGTCCTTTTGGACATCTAATGTTTTATTGCTCATTTTATACCCTCCGGTATAATAGTGCAACAACCATGCCAAATTATTAAAATTCGGGTAATTTTTTATATTCCGTTTTGCTGTAGATAATTATTACTATTATATTGTTATAAAGAAACAGGGACACCTACAATAGTATACTTTTTTATACAGTAAGAACTATTTGTATAGTCCGATTACGTAGTCAAATTACTAGTTACGACGCGAGAGCTGCTTATACAGCATATCATCCAGGCCAATATCTCCATTTTTGGATATTGATTGAGCGTATTCATCATAGAGCATATCTTCAAAAATCTCTTCCGCCTGCCCCCCTTCCAGAAGACCGCTCTTATTTACGGTCTTACGCATGGAATCTAGCATTTGCTTTACAAAAATAGCTTGAAAATCGGAACAGGTCTCTCTCAGCTTGTCCTTCCCGGAGGTATTTGCGGCGGATCCCTCGGCGGCCTTACCGCTGCGTGCCTTCGCCTGCAGGGAGTTGCTCTGCTGACGTATTCCAGCCTGTTGCTGCTGCATCCGACCCAGCTGCATCATATTACTTGAATCAATCTCCATGTATCTTCCCCCCGATCTTCTACATAACCTCTAAAGTGCCGTACAGCGCTCCGGCGCGCTGAATGGTTTTTAGCACTTCTATAATATCATCGACCTTCATGCCCGCCTCCTTGAGAACTGATACTAATTCTTCGACCTTCACTGTTTCATCAAACTGCACACTGGACTGGGCTGCCGAGTCGCCGGTTCTATTCCACCCCACTGAAATTTCGGATGAATTGAAGGAGACTACCACCGGGGCTATTCGTACTGATTTCCCCATTACGACCACCCCTGAATGACGATTTATTACCACTCGGGCGGGATAATCGGGATTTACAGTAAGCTGTTCTATCGCAGCACTTAATTCAGTAGAACTTATTTCGCTTTCTTCTGAGGGAATTACCTCAATTTTCTCGGCATCCACCGCCCGGACAGCAAAATCCTCATACTGGCTCCGGATAGCATCCCGGACCGCAACTGCCAAGGAAAAATCGGGTGAGTTGAGCAGCACTGCAACTCCATTTTCAGATTGAAAATCAGAGACTACCGGCTGCTCAATAATAGCACCGGCAACAATACTGCCGGTGGTACGCTTATCAGAGCTCTGCTTATCCTGGGGTGCGTAACTGCTGTCGACCACCCCCTGTGCTACCGCATACACTTCGCCGTTGGCTGCCGAGAGGTTGGTCTGCAGCAGTACCCCCCCGGCTATATTTCGAGCGTCCATTAAACTAGAGACAGTTACATCTACAGTTTGACCGGTTCGAATAAAAGGGGGAACCGTCGCCGTCACTACCACCGCTGCGCTGTTTTTACTGTCTATATCCTCAGCGGCGATATTCACATCGAAGGCTGACAGGAAATTTGAGACCAGCTTTTTATTCACCTGGGAGCGACTGCTGTCCCCTTCCCCCCGCAGGCCGGTTACTAATCCGAAACCAACCAACTGGTTTGAGCGCACCCCTTCTATTGCGGCAATATCACGTATTTTAACTGACGTCGGCTGGGCTTCGAGAATGTTTCCATTCGCACCCCACATTAGCAGCAGAAAAACAAACACCAAAAGCCGTTCGCCTCGCTGTGAAATTCTCATTTTACTCAAAAACCACCTCTCCTGCCCGCACTACCCGGCATTCTTTGATTACACCTGTGTCTAATTTAACTGCCACCGACTCATTTCGGCCGGCCGCTCCCCGAGCATTTCCTGCAATACGGAGCTGCACCGCCCCCCTCTGCATCATAACACTTACCCTGTCTCCCGGTACCACCAAGGGTTTTATACGGGCATTGCGTATATGCAGGGGCTCTCCGGCAAAGATCTCCGTACGAGCCTCAAAATCACTATTCCCTTGGGTGAGAGTAAGCGCTTCAGGGTACGCCCCCACCCTCACAGTGCTTCTCTGCACATCATCAACAGTAATAGCTTCACCATCTTTTATCCGGCGCTGAGCTTTCAGGTAGGGGGTAAAGCGTTCGATTGAAGCCGTAACCACCCCCTGCATAGTACCTTTTTTGACCAGAAAACGAGCCGTGGATTTACCCTGCCCCATGCCGCGAATAGTTAGCAGCTCGCTGCTAAGTTCCAGACCTTTACTCTCGCTTATACTTTTATCTGCATCGTCCCGTGCAAGGGCCTGGAGGGAGGCCGGCAAATAGGGGATTTCTATTTCGATACGCTCTTCTGAGGACTCATATTTTTCTGCAAGCTGCGGCAGTATCTGGGTAAGCATTTCTATCATCGCGGGCGATTCGATGCGGGAGGGAATGTACACAGCCCGACGGCCGACCAGGGACACAGCACTTTCATCAATCCCCTGGGCATGTTCAGTTTGCAGCACCCCGCTTATCTGCCAAAGAGGAATAACTGCGGGCCTCTCACCGAACACGGTACTGTCCTGGGAGCTAAGGGTGAACTGCGTATTATCACTTAGCACCGCAATAAAGACATCGTTCATCGAAACATTCTCGCCCGCAGGTATAATTTGAGGTCTGACATACAGTTCGTTCAAGTCGGCAGCGGCCGTTCCGGTAAAGTAAAATAGCACAACAGTTATGCACGCTAGGATGCGCCCGCCACCTTTACCCATGTATTACCTCTTTAAGTTGTTGGCAATTCCAAGCATTGTATCGGAAGTCTGGATCGCTTTCGAGTTGAGCTCGTAAGCTCTCTGAGCAGTGATCATGCTGACCATCTCCTGCACCACCGAAACGTTTGACTTTTCCAAAAACTTGTGGACCGTTTTACCCATTCCATCCAGGCTGGGACGTCCGCCTATGGCATCCCCGGAGGCGTTGGTTACCTTAAACAAATTTTCACCAATTGCTTTCATACCCGCAGGGTTGGTAAACCGGAATAATTCCATCTGTCCCACTTCGATAGGGTCGTCGCTGCCGGGCACTTTTACCGTCACTCGTCCATCCTGGGTAACTGTAAGACTGTTGCGCACAAAGTTCTCCGGCAGAACAATTTCCGGCATCATACGATAACCGTTGGAAGTGACGAATTGTCCGTTCTGATCAATTTTAAAAGAGCCGTCCCGGGTATAACCGTAACTGCCGTCAAGCAGCATAACCCGAAAAAATCCTTCCCCCTGAATTGCCATGTCCGACACGTTGTCGGTACTCTGTAAGGCTCCCTGGGTGAACATTTTCTGGGTTGCCGCAACCTTCACACCATGACCTACCTGAATACCGGTAGGAACAGTGGTCCGCTCTGTGGCGGGAGTGCCGGCAATTCGAGTATTCTGGTACAGAAGGTCCTCAAAGTCGGCCCGGTTCTTTTTGAACCCGTTGGTATTCACGTTGGACAGGTTATTTGAAATTGTGTCGATGTTGAACTGCTGACCTGTCATGCCGCTGGCTGCGGTCCATAATGAACGCATCATATATTACTCTCCTATACCTTTAACACATCGTTTACGAGTCTGCCGCTCAATTCATCCTGGGTTTTGATGGTTCGTTGATTGGCTTCGTAGGCACGATTTACTTCTATCATCTTTACCATTTCGGTAACCGGATTTACATTGGAGTTCTCTAAAAAGCCCTGCTCGACCTTTGTGTCCGAGCCGAGTGAGGCCGCCATCTGATCTCCAGTCTGATCGGTGGTTTTCCACATTGAACTACCCTGCTTTTTAAGAAAACGGGGCCTGTCGAAAGTTACTACTTTCAGTCGGTCGATCAGTTCCATGTTCTCCCACTCGTTCTCTTCCATCGACACCAAACGCTGAGGATCTCCGGCAAACGTCGCATTCTGGTAGACATTGCCCTGCTTATCCACTACAAAATTGTTTTTCTTTATCTCAATTATTCCGTTTTCACCTTTTACCGGGAGGCCGTCTTTGGTAACCAATATTCCCTCTTTACTTAAGTGAAACGAACCGTTACGGGTGTATCGCTCTCCGGTAGGAGTTTCAATACTGAAGAACCCCTCCCCATCCAAAGCTAAATCAAAGGGGTTGTTAGATTGCTGCAGCTCGCCCTGTTCAAACACGGTGTAAGATTCGTTGTACTCAACTCCCGAACCGACAGTCCCAACCATCGGGGACATATCTGCGCTCCCGAAGGGAAACTTGTACACCCCGTTATCGTTGGTGCGCCGTAACAACATCTCTGGGAAAGCTTTGCTCACAGACACATCACGTTTATAGCCTGTTACATCTACATTCGACAGGTTATTCGATAAAGCATCCATCCTGTCCAACTGTGCCTTCATTCCACTGGCGCCGGTATATAGTCCTGGTATCATGCGACTTCAATCCTCCTATTTATGTATATCGGACTTTGTCTGAGGAACTTGAAGGCTTGACTAACTTGATTTTTTTTTCAATACAGGCTAAATTCCCAAGCAAGCCAAAATAGCTCAGTGGTAGAGCAACGCTCTCGTAAAGCGTAGGTCCGCGGTTCGAATCCGCGTTTTGGCTCTCTATATTATAGCTACATGAATGCTCTACTACACGGCCGGCTATTCTACTTTTTCTTTCTTGCGCTGGGAACTGACAAAACGCTGAAAATCGTTGATATTTTTTACAATAATGTGATCCTCATAAATTTCCACCCGCCGCTGTCCTGCAAAATGGTTTAACACCTTTTTGCACTCTGCATACGACATCCCTGCCCAATGGGCAATATCTTCAACGTTGGTGGAGAAGGTTCGCTGATCCTCTTCCGGATCTTCTGTGGGTTGGTCCTCTGCGAGCATAAGAAACACATCGGCTACCCTGGCCTCGATATTACTAAGGGTAAGTATCATAAACCGTCGTTTTTGATCGTAAATGCGTTTAGTGAACAGTTTTAACAGCTTTAAGGCTATTTGGGGATTGCCTTTCATCAAAACTTCGAAGTTTTCACGGTTAAATTCTAAAGCTTTGACTTTATCAAGGGAAACGGCTGTTGCAGAGCGGGGAGCTTCCTCTAGAATAGCCATTTCTCCGAAAATTTCTCCCGGCTGGAGAATATCAATATTTTTTTCGATATCCCCAAGTATTTTTACAATCTGGACCCGTCCCGATTGAATTAAATAAAAATTATCACCCGGCTCGTATTCACAGAAAATTATGTCCCCGGGCTGAAAGGTAACGGCAAAGCGCTCAAACATCGATAGGTCAACGTTCATTTAGACACCTCAAGTTCACGCAAAGCCCGCTTTGCCTTGCGATAGATTACCTCATTTTCTGAGGACATAGACAGAACCTTCTTGTAAAACCCATTTGCCTTGCCGGTATTTCCCATTTTTTCATGGCAGTTTCCTACATACAGAAGCGCATCGCGCAGATCCGGATGACGAGGATAGTGTTTTATCATTTGGGTATAATGTTCAATACATTTATCGTACTGGGTAAGTCCAAGATAGCATCTGCCGATCTCAAACTGCGATTTTGCGACATACTCTTCGCTGTTGTTGGCCTGGACAAGTTTTTTAAACTCCTCAAGCGCCGCTTGAAAATTGTCCTGAGAAAATAGGCTGACCGCATTGTAATAGCTTTTAGCAGTATCCGAAAGCTCTTCTCTTTGTGTTGCAGACTGAGGGGTACTTCCTCCGCCGGCAGCCATACCGGACATAGAAGCCGGAGCTCCCCCCCCTTGCAGGGCTTTCTCAGCCTGTTCCATGTGGGTAGTTGCCTCGGAGGCGTATTTTCCGGATGGATAATAGGTTATATAACGCCGAAAAGCATAAAGTGCTTGATGATACTTTTGGGAGTTCAGGTAGTACTGCCCAATTCTAAACAAGCCTTCTTCCGGTTCCAAGCCGTCTTTCCCCTCTGAAATGAGGTTACGAACCTGCTTGTGCATCCGGCGCAACTGGTTAGAGAAGACTTTTAGCATCTTCATTATAATGCGAGTGTTTTTGAGCACGAGCTGCTCAAACTCAGGAACGCTGAAAATGACCATCGCTGCATCACTGAGGACCACGGCGGTCTCTTCTCGCGGATAGCGACCGAGGGCGGATTTTACGCCAAAAAATTCGCCTGTGTTGATTATATCGTGGATCTCTTGCCCTGTTTCGATATCGTTATAGTTCAGACTAACTTTACCGCTTTTTAAAATATACACCCGGTCATTCATATCGCCTTTGAAATAAACAACCGAATTAGCATGATAACGCACAGCTTTTGGCATGCTCGCTCCTGTATTTTTGCACTACCTCTCAAGTAAAAAGTGTACTTTTCAAAACCACCCCTGTCAACACTAGCTTCTTAAAACTGTACATCTACTGGAAAAGAAGTAAGCTTCTCACTCCTCTTCGACACTTTTCCATTGCGTGTCTTATCAGGCTGGGCTACTATTAGGATAGCAGGGTATATCAGTAGGAGTTTTACAGATGTTACTTCAGCGCCTCGGACGACAGTCTATCAATTCATCTCACGATATGCTTTACGGGGCCGGTTTTTTTTATCAGTCCCTCGTGGCTTCACTGCAGTTCATGCGCCGCCGGCAGGTCGGGCGTGGGGTAATTACCATGCAGCTCCTGTTCACCGGTGTAGAAGCACTCAGCGTAATAGCTCTCATTTCCCTCTCTTTGGGGGCGGTAATTATCATCCAAGGAGTAAATATTCTGCCCCAGTTTGGTCAGGGGGTGCTCATCTATAAAATTCTAATTACCGTCATTACCCGTGAACTTGGCCCACTTCTGTGCGCTTTTGTGGTTATCGCCCGTTCCGGCACCGCCATTGCTACTGAATTGGGGCATATGGTAGTCAGTCATCAAATTGAGGCGTATATTTCTACCGGAGTTAATCCCATACGCTATCTGGTAGCACCACGGTTCATCGGAGTTACCCTATCGGTAATACTTCTTAATTTATATTTTAATGTGTTTGGTCTGGTGGGTTCCTTTATCCTGACCCAGTTCTTTCAGCCGATCTCTGCGTTTGAGTACTTTCATAACCTGCTGCTGTATCTAAGAACACCGGATATAATATCCTCCTTACTAAAAAGCCTAATTTTCGGCCTTATTATTAGCCATACAGCCACCTACAACGGTTTAAAGGTGCAGCAGTCTTCTACGGAGGTTCCCCAGATGGTCATTCGCTCGGTGGTACAGGGGTTTACGCTCTGTATAATCGCAGATGCAATTATAACGATGATTTATTATATCTAATGAGGCCAATGATGAATCCGCTGCATATCAGCATGGAAGAGGTAAGTGTTCTGTTCGGCGACCGTCCGGTATTGGACAAGGTAAATCTGCAGATCAGTCCCGGTAAAACCACGGTCATAATAGGAGCTTCCGGAAGCGGTAAAAGCATTCTGCTTAAGGTAATGGCGGGACTGGTTCCACCTACCCACGGGGCGGTAAAGAGGGATGGAAAAAGTCTGTTTATTCTGAGCGAAAAGGAAGAAATTGAGTTTCGCCGTCGTACCGGCTTTGTGTTTCAAGATGGTGCCCTGTGGGCCAACCGTACCATCGAACAGAATGTGCGTTTTCCCCTCGAGGTTCACTTTCCCGAGATGAGTCAAGAAAGGATGCAGCAGCGGGTAGAGGATTATCTTCGCGAGGTGGGATACGAAGACCGCATGGATTATCGACCGAGCCAGATATCAGCGGGGGAACAGAAAATGGTGTCCTTTGCCCGCGCGCTGATTACCGACCCGGAATTTTTGTTTCTGGATACCCCCTTAGTCGGTATAGACAGCTCCTCGGCTATGGCTATCCAGAAAATTATAAAGAAACTCAGTAAACAAGGCCGCACGATGGTAGGCGGATTTATCGATGCGGAACTTATTTCAATAATTGCCGATGATCTAATTATTCTTAGCAAGGGAAGCATTGCCGCTCACGGTACTTTTGCAGAAGTGAGACGGAGCAGCAACCCGGTGGTCCAACGGGTACTTGAAATTGTCATGAAGCATGCAGCCGCCTACGACGAGGACATCTTGAGCTTATTGGACAATGAGGCTGATCTATTCTAGCCGCAGGAGGGATATAATATGAAGTTTAGAATTCGTTACGCAGAACAGATAGTAGGACTCTTCACACTGTTGGCTATACTTTCACTGGCGGCAATTCTGATCTTTATGGGCATCAACCAGCGCTGGTTCGCAAAGGATTACTCCTTTGTCAGCCAATTTCAAAGCGGGTCAGGCCTAAACCGTGGCATGGCAATTAAACTCAAGGGGTTTACCATTGGAGCGGTCGATAAAATTGAGCTGTTGGAGGATAATACCGTACAAATCAACTTCCACATTTTTGATACCTACTACAATCGGGTTTTACCGAATTCTGTGCTGCAGCTCGCCACCAGCCCTATCGGCATTGGAGGCAGCAATTTAGTTTTTTATCCGGGTATCGGGCAGGGCCCGCCACTTGAAGAGGGAGCGTTTATCCCTTCAACAGATTTTGCCGAAGGGCGGCGGAGGCTTGAGTCCGGGCTAGTCAAAACAGACGAAAAGGAGGATGCGGTATCCAGCGTGGTAAACCGCATCGGGCCGATTTTGGATAGTACCTACAAGACAATCAATTCCCTCAATTCCGCCATTACTCGCATAGATAACACCCTCAGCGGCACTCAGCCCGGACCCTTGCTTGATGTGCTGCTGCAAACTCAGCAGGTTATGGCTCAGCTCCATGAAACCCTCGAGAATACTTCCGGCATCACCGCTAATTTAGAGAAAACTTCTGCCCAGCTCTCGGACACTCAAGGGCTAGTACAGCATCTGCTCGATCCAAAAGGGTCGGTAGCCAAACTTCTGGACGATGATGAAGAATTGTACACACATATACAATCTATCATTGCCGAGTTAGAGAGTTCAGCTGCTGAATTAAGCAGCTTTGCCGGTTATGTAAACGAACAACAGCCCAGCATTACCGCTATTCTGCAGGAAGGACGTACAGCTTTGCAGGAGAGTCAGGATGTCATGCAGGGCTTGCAGAATAATCCCCTCCTCCGCCGGGGAATAACAGAAGAGTACACAAGCCCCTCAACATTTCGGGGTATGCGGGATGGAGGATATTGATGAGTTCTGTACAGCTTCGCCTCTTCGCCGTATATGTTAGCTGTGCTGTTTTGTTTGTGCTGTTTATTACAGCCTGCTCTTCAGCGCCCAAGCAGCAGGAATCACCTAGAGCTGCAGCTTTAGAAGCCTCAAAATTTGCCGGTTATGGTAACTCTTTCTATACTGAGGCTCGTTATGAAAAGGCAGCTGAAATGTATACCCTGGCCCTGAACAGCTATATTCGTATTGACGATCAATTGGGTACGACTGTCTGCTATAATGCATTGGGAAAGACTTTTTTGGCTCAGGGTCACACAAAGAAGGCCGAGCAGATGTTTCAAGCGGCGGTGTCCAGCTTAAGCACTTTCAGACCTATTGATGAGGCCGAGCCTAAAATCAAAAAAGCAGCCGCCGAAACCTATAATAATTTAGGTGAACTTGCTTTCCGTTCCGACCGCCACTCCGAAGCTCTTAACTGGTTTGAGAGCGGTATTACCCTTATAGCACATACGGAAGACTCTGCAGAAACCCTGGCAATACTACTGCATAACCGGGGGACTGTATATCGGGCTCAAAACCAGCTGGAAAAAGCGCAGAAAGAGTTTGAAGAAGCCCTTGCGATCAACAGAAAACTGGATAACTTGCTTGAAATTGCATCTAACCACTATATGCTTGGAGTAATTGCTCTTCAAGAACAAAGGGAGGAGCGTGCAGTCGAACATGCCGAAAAGGCCCTCCAGTTTGATAAACTGATGGAAAACAGTGTCGGCATTGGCCACGACCTTTTTCTACTTGGCCGCAGCCACATTCAGATGGAGAAGAAAGAGACAGGTAGGGAATACTTACAACGCGCCCGCACTATTTTTGCAGCCCTTGAACTTGATGGAGAACATGAAAAAGTAGTAGAGTACCTTCGGAGGAACAATTTGTAATGAGCACAGGAATAATCCGGGTATCATCCCGTATCACCCAGGGCTATATTGCTTTTTTAAAGGGATTTCTGCGGGTACTGGCCTTTTCGCTTGGTGTAGCCGGCATCTCTGCGCTGATAACCCTTCCACTCTGGTACTGGGCTACCAACGGGCGAACGAGTTTTACAATCGCCGTTCTGATTGTATGTGCTACAGGTTTCCTGGTTCTGCTGACAAAACACATTGGAAACAGCATCAATGACCTTAGAAGTCAGGGGCTTAGTACTGCTTCTATTCTCATACTGCCAATGAAACGGATCGTTAAGGTACTGGCAACACTTATTCTTATTTACCTCACGCTGATTGTCTTTGGCTCTGTGTCCCTTCTAGCCGGAATTGCATGTGCTCTTCTCTCTATTGGCCTGATAGGATTTCTGTTCTTTGCCCAGCGCTGAAAAAGGCTTTGCGACAACCGAGTGATGGAGTTGCCCAAATGAACCGGCTGTTAAGACGGTACCTATTGATAAGTATTTCTTTTCTATTAGTGAGCACACTCATGTATGCGGAGAATAGCCTCAACTCGGTGTATCCCCATATAGAAAAACTGCACCGGGACGATCCCATTTTCCGACAGGTTACGGAAGATATTAACCGTTATTACCGGGCTGTTCATACGGATACTCCACCACCTCCGCTAAACCTGTTCACCTACACCCCCTCCGATGCGGATACATTGTTCTCGGTTGCAGCACGATTCAACCTTTCGTATGAGACAATAGCACTGCTGAACGGGCTCCGTAATCCAAAAATGTTACTCAACACCGAAAAGATACTCATTCCCAACAGTCCGGGATTATTTATTGCAGACAGGCCTGAAAATGATATAGAAAAGCTTATGCACGCTTGGCGGGTACAAGCTCCGGAGGTTGGGACTACAGTGTATGTGACCGAGGGTTCGCACAAAAGGCTTTATTATTTTCTCCGCGGCGAGAGTTTTCATCCCCTAGAACGGCTTTTTTTTCTGAATGTCCTGTTTCGTTTTCCTCTTCCCCAAGGAGTTGTTTCCTCGCATTACGGTAAAAGAACCAATCCGTTTACCCATACCCAGCGCTTTCACCACGGTATTGACATTGCTGCCCCCTATGGAACCGAAGTACAGGCAGCCAGAGGAGGTACCACGGTGGCCGCCGGTATCGATCCTATACTCGGGAACTACGTAGTTTTGCAGCATGAGGGAAATTTTACTACAATTTATGGACATCTTGAAGAAATTTACATTCAAACAGGACACAAGCTTAGTGCAGGTGCTATAATAGGAACAGTGGGAAGTACGGGCTTATCAACCGGCCCGCACCTTCACTTTGAAATTAGAAATGCAGGAGAATCATGGGATCCATCAAAGCTGTTACCAACCACAGATTAAATACGCTTGGAAAGCTTGCTCTACTTACGGGCTTACTACTGCTCTTTGTTTCCATTTCCCTAGAAGCCGAGCAGGTCAGAGGTAAAGTCGAGCATACACTTATTATCGACGAGAGCTATTCCGATACAAGCATATCCATCGGCTTACGTGAGTTATGTCAAATACGGGTTGAATCAACTGAATTTTTGCAGGGTATAGTCGTCCAGGTAGAATCTCCCCAGGCAGCGCTGCAATTCAGAGAAAGTTTTTTGCTAAGTGTTTACAGCAATGCCTCACCCCCTCCCCGAAAGGACTTCAGTAACTATTCAGCTAATAAAATCCATTCCGATTCATTTCCCTCAGCGCAGCGCACGTTTGTGGATATCCCGCTCAGGGACAAAGGAAAATGGGAACGGTCGACCTTGAACAGCTCAGTTGTTACCGTGCATCCACGACCCACGGATTACCCCCTCCTACTTAGTATTGACCCGATAATGAAGGGCATTCCCTCCAATGTGTCTCGTTCCCGTTTCAAAATCACCCTTAAACCGGTCCTGATTGATAAAGGAGCGCTGCTGCTTGAAGTGCCTAAGGAGGTCGACCGTGATGATATTCAGATACACATCGACGGAAACATACAAGAACGGAACTCCAAAAGGTTTATCCTTTCCACGGGTGTACATAAACTTACTATCGAAAGCGACCTCTACCTCACCTATTCAAAATCTATCGGTATAGAAAGAGCCCAGACTACTAAGTTAGAAGCAGTACTCGAACCAAAGCAATCCACTATACGCTTTGAAGCCCCGGAGGATGCGGTTGTCTTTTTTAATGGAGAACAGATTGAAGTGGGTTCGGGAACACAGTTACAGACCGCCCCGGGGGAACATGTGGTGCTGGTAAGAATTGGAGATTACTCTGTGAGTAAAAAAATTGACATTAAGGGTGGAAAAAACTACAAAGTTTCGCTGTTTTTTGATATTTTAGTAAATGACAACTAATGTTTTATCATTGGAAGACGATAATAAGAGTGTCGGCGGCAATTATATAGTTCCCCTCCCAGTTTACTATATGTTGCTCCGGCACTAACCCACAGGCCGATTCATCCGAATCGGCCTTTTTTTGTAAAAGTGAATACCTGTGACACATAATCACCTTCCAGCTGAGGAAGGATTATTCCGCGGTGCATAAGTTCACTGCCGGTGTAACTAAGACCGCTCGATTCTTGTTCATACACAGCATGCTCTTCTAGATAGGCCAATTTTACTCGTGGCGAGGGGGGATTCGCTTCGGCATGCAGACGAAACCAGAACAAGAGAAAATAATCATAGGAATCCTCAGCAGACTCCGGACTGTGGACAAACATCCAGGCAGCCTCGGATGACTCGAAGGGGCTTTTGATCCGAAGGAAACGGCCAAATTGAAGCAGCCGGCGGTGTTGGGAATAAAAGGCACTTTGCTGCGTAATCTGCCGGAGTTCGGCATCCGAAAGTGCCCGTAGATCCAGCTCATACCCAAAATTGCCGCTCATGGCGGTATGCCCGCGGAACTCCAAAGAAGTAGTTCGTCCGACTTGGTGATTGGGAACGGCAGACACGTGGGCTCCCATCGAAACAGGCGGGTAAAACAGACTGGTCCCGTACTGTATTTTGATTCGCGACACCGCATCGGTGTTATCACTGGTCCAGTATTGGGGCATGTAATACAGAATTCCCAAATCAAAGCGGCCACCGCCGCCGGAGCAGCCCTCAAAAAGCACCTTCGGATATTTAGCCGTAATTTCATCCAGCACATGGTACAGTCCCAGTACGTAACGATGATACAGCTCTCGCTGTTGGGAGGCCGGAAATTGGGGAGAGGCTACATTTGTCAAATACCGGTTCATATCCCATTTTACATAGCTGATCGGTGCCGAAGATAGAATCTGATCTAAAGTCGCTACTAAGAACTCACACACATCGCTGCGGCTGAGGTCGAGGACCAACTGATTACGCCCCTCGGCAACCGGACGATTGGGGATAGAAATATACCAATCCGGATGTGCCCTGGCCAACTTACTGTTGAGGGAAATCATTTCCGGTTCAAGCCAAAGTCCGAATTGGAGTTTCCGTTTTTCAATTTCTTCTGCAAGTCCTTTCAGTCCGTTAGGCAGCTTGGCCGTATTTACACTCCAGTCGCCCAGGGAGGTTCGATCGGAGTTCCTCTCACCGAACCAGCCGTCATCCAAGACAAACAGTTCTACCCCTACATCGGCGGCAATATTACTCAGTTCTACTAAACCCCGCTCCTCAAAATCGAAGTAGGTTGCCTCCCAATTGTTAAACAGGATAGGGCGCTCAGCATTCTGAAAGGCGGGTGGAAAAATATGGTCGCGAATAAAGCCGTGAAAATTATGGCTCATGCCATTCAACCCTTCATCAGAATATATCATAAGGACTTCGGGAGTATAAAAGCTATCTCCCGGCTGCAGCTGCCACTCGAAAGTATCGGGATGCAAGCCAAGGTTTACCCGCAGGTTGTTATCGTGGTTGAGTTCCAGCTCGGTGAGAAAGTTTCCGCTGTAGACAAGTGAAAAACCATAGGCCTCGCCTGAGAATTCTGTAGTTTCCGGAGAAACCAACGCAAAGGAGGGGTTAAATTGATGACTGCTGATTCCCCGTATACTGCCAAAGGCGGTAGTCCCGCTTTGAAGCGGGCGGCGCTGCAGCTGTCTCTCCCGGGCCCACGCTCCGTGCAGATAAAGCAGTTCATACTCCCAGTTATACATATCCAGAGAAATACTGGCAGCTTTTTCGATTTTGATCGGCCGGCTGCCTTCGTTGTGAAAGCGCACATGCCGTGTTACCGCGTCGTACTCGGGAAACATGGTGTAGAAGAGGGTAATCCATAAACCGCTGTTCGAATCGTGCATCCGCAGTTCAAGGGTTTCAAGAACCTGTGTATCTCCGGGACGGGCGGAGGGCAGACCGGGAATCGGATTTTTCCCCCGGTAGATATGCGCAGTAAGCTCAAAGGGACCGGTGATGGGATAATTTTGTCCATCCCTGATGCGAAAGGCGGGGACCCGAAAGTCCCCGTTCTCTGCAAATCCGTACTCAAACTGCATCTCCTCCGCAAAGTAGGAGCTATCCCTATCCTTGGCCAAGATCATAAAGCCTCGGTCATTCGCAGGAAAAAAAGATTGTTTTACGGATAAACAGGTCTTGGCCCCCCAATGAAGATGCAGGGGCATACTATTGCTGTTGAGTTTTAGATTATAACTGCTTTTCTTACCATACAGTGAGACAATTTGATTGTCAGAATCAAAGTCTATCGTACTCATTTCTGGTTTTAAGTAGTAATCTCTTCAGACTTACCCTTCATGAAGTCTTTATTTTTATCGCCAACCCAGTAGCGTTCACCGGCAATACACCAGATAAAGGTTACCGGATCGTCATGGCTGAACACCGGATGGTAATTCAGCATAGGGATAGTCACCTGGTCGCCTACTTCGACGGAGGTTACAAATGTTTTATGTTCGTCGTCTTCATACACTTCCATGGCGCCCTTTCCTTCAATAAAAGCGTACACCTCTTCCTGGTCGGTATGATTATGCGGCGGCCAGGCTCTGGTATAGGTTTCGTAAAAGGTATAACCGGCAATTAGTTTATTGGCCTGCTCGGCTACATCGAACATAAGATAGACCTCTTTCTTATTCAAATAGCGAATACGATCTTTATTTTTTTTGATCTTTTTCCATTTTGAATGGTGGACAGGATAAGACTGATCCCCGACCGCCCGGTACATATACAGCAGTCCCGCATCCTCGCCGGCGTGGTGCACGGTAAAGGCGGTGTTAATGGGAATGTAGAGCACATCGTAGTGTTCAAGGCGGTAATTTTCACCCTCTACTTCTACCTCGCAGGTGTCTTTAAGATTATAAATTAAAGTCTCTTCATATTTGAATGAGAGCTGGGGCGAGACAGCTCCCCCCCATATATCCATTTGAGCCGCACTTAAAAACTCCAGGTTTGAATCGCTCTTATTGAAAAGTTCGGTTATTGCACATTGGCTTTTCTCTTTGTAAAATTTCTTTCCAGGTTTAATACCCATACTTACTCCTTAATAAAATTACTGATGTTCTTTATACAGAGGTTCTTACAGAAAATGTTATTGTAAAAGAACCTCACCTATCAATCATTTTAATTAGTTTCTGTAAAAAAGTAAAGAGAGAATTGTTACGATTCCTATTCCGAGCACTTCTCAATTCAACAACGAAGTAAACAGCTTTTGTATAGTTAAACTTTGCAGCTGAGTTGGGGTTCGGGTTTTATGTGAGCGGAAGGACTTAAAGGCGCAGCGGTATTCTAATAAGTACTTCGGTTCCCTGCCCCTCGCTGCTTTCAATTTCCACAGTACCGTGATGGGCTTCAACTACACTCTTTACAATCGCCATACCCAGACCGGTACCGCCATTGGGGGAAGAGGAGTAGAAGGGCTCGAAGATATGGTCCAGTACCTCCTGACTCATGCCGCTTCCATCATCACGAACCGAAAACTTGATCATTTGATTTTCTTGAACCGCCGAAACTTTACAGCTGCCCTGACGACCAAGGGCTTTACGGGCATTTTCCAGTAGATTGGTAAATACACGCAGCATTCGTTTATGATCCATAATAACCTGGCCGTCGTAGTCGTAGGAGCACTCCACCTTAATATCCTTCGAAGTAAACCGATGGTCTGTAAAATCACAAATCTCGCGAAAGAAATCGGGAATTGAGACTATTCCCATATCGAGCCGAATTTCACCCCTCGAATAGTCGAGCAGTTCATTCGCTAATTGGTTAAGTCGTTCGGTTTCAAAACTAATTTTATCCAGATATTTTGTCTCTTTCGAAGCTTCCCCAGAGGTTGCCTTGCCAGAAGATAATGACAGCATGTCCGCATAGGCTTTGATCACCGAAATCGGATTGCGAATATCGTGCAGAATCATAGAGGAGAACTTGCCCAGAGTAGTGAGCCGTTCGTTGCGCAGCAGCTCGTCCTGGGCTGCCTGCAGTTCATCGTAGGCTTTCTGAAGTTGTCGGTTGCGCTCGCGAAGGTCCTCAACAAAGCTCTGATTGCTTTTGCGAACCATGGCACTGAGGGAACGAATAATAGCCAAGGCTACCAAGGAGTTCTCCTTCAGCAGGCGCTGAAACTCCTCTTCGTTGATGTACAGCAAACGGGAACGGGTGCGGGTGACCACGGTAGCACTGCGCGGCAAATTATCCACCAGAGCCATCTCGCCGAACAACTTGTTAATTCCATGCACCGCCAGAAGGTCAGCATAGGGACTGTCGTAATCCTTCCAAACTTCAACCTCTCCCTCCATGACAATATAAAAACGGTCGGCCGCCTCCCCCTCATAAAAAATGACCTTTCCCGGCGTCAGCTCTACCTCGCGGCAGTAGCGCATGATATCGCGAATGTCCTCGTCATTGAGGTTCTGAAAAAAAGGCACTTCCCTCAGAAAATGAAAATATCCTTTCATTTTACGGCCGCCTTACTCACCAATAATTTTGATCAGAACTCTTTTTCGTCGGCGCCCGTCAAACTCCCCGTAAAAAATCGCCTCCCAAGGGCCAAGATCAAGTGCCCCTTCACTTATTGCCACCACTACCTCGCGACCCATCACCTGACGCTTGAGGTGAGCATCACCATTATCCTCGCCCACATTGTGATTATACCCATTGCGGTCGTAGGGAGCCAATTTTTCCAGCCAATCCATGTAATCCTGGTGCAAGCCGGATTCATTGTCGTTGATAAATACACTGGCGGTAATATGCATCGCATTTACCAGACAGAGGCCCTCCTTTACCCCGCTCTCTTGAACGGCCTCTTGCACGTCCCTGGAAATATGAACGAATTGATACCTTTCCTTAGTATTAAACCATAACTCTTTGCGATAGCTCTTCATACCTGCCTCCGAATTTCATGATAGTTTCACATGCCGCTCCGTGGCAAGTGAAACGATGAAAACAGCCGTATTCGGCTATTTTCTTAATAAAAAACCAGCGGATTTCCGAAGAGATCCGCTGTGTGAGGGTGATTTTTATTTTTGTGCCGATTCAACCCATTTATCGATGGTAGCCTGAATATTATCCAGCCGCCGGCCAACCTCAGCTTTGGTCTGTTCCAATTCCTGTCCGGCCGCAGCTCGACAGGAGGCGTAAAATTTTATTTTAGGCTCGGTACCCGAGGGACGTGCCGTGACAATGCTGCCGTCTTCCAGGATAAACTGCAGCACGTTTGAGGAAGGCAAACCGGTAGCGGTACTTTGGTAGTAATCTTTTACCCGGGAAACTGTAATTCCACCGACTTCGGTAGGGGGATTCTCGCGCAGGCGGCGCATTAGCCCGTCCATGGTCTCCTTACCGGACATCCCCTTAAAAGCGCGGGAGACCAGAATTTCCTGAAAATAACCGTATTCCTGATATATTTCATTCAGCCGGTCAAGCAGGGACTTGCTGCGGGTACGGTGGTACAGGGCCATCTCGGCGGTGAGAAAAGCCGACGATACGGCATCCTTATCGCGAATTTTATCGGTTGCCAGATAACCGTAACTCTCTTCTCCGCCAAAGACATAAGTTTCACCGCTTGTTTCAAACTGCTTGATCTTATCCGCAATATACTTAAAACCGGTCAGCACATCGTATGAGACAGCCCCGTAGGATTCGGCAATTAAGCGCTGAAGTTCAGTAGTCACAATTGTTTTGACAAAAGCCGGTTTGTCGGGCAGTGTCCCCAGCGCTTTACGGGACTGGAAAATGTAATCGGCCAACAGAGCTCCCAACTGGTTTCCGTTTATCAGCTGAAACTCGTTATCATTGCCTGGATCGGCATTTTTGGGAACGGCGATTCCCAACCGGTCGCCGTCGGGATCGGTCCCCATTACTAAATCGGCCTGCTTCTCCTTTCCAAGTTCGATGGCCATTTTCAGGGCCGAGGCTTCTTCGGGATTGGGAGATTCGACGGTAGGAAAGTTACCGTCGGGCTCGGCCTGCTCGGGAACCTGGATAACCTCAATTCCCATTTCACCCAGTACCTGGGGCAATACTACCCCGCCGGTACCATGGAGGGGAGTAAAAACTACCTTCAGTTCGCTGCCATGCTGCTTCAGCAAATCGGGCCGCAGACTACACTCCTTAATAACCTGCCGGTATTCGGCATCGATCTGCTCATCAATTACTTTCAGAAGCCCCTTCTTTTGGGCTTCATCACGAGCCATCAGATGTATCTGGGTGGAGACCTTACGTACCTCTTCAATAATACCCTTATCGTGGGGGGGTACAATCTGACCGCCGTCGGACCAATATACTTTATATCCGTTGTACTCCGGCGGGTTATGGCTGGCGGTCACTACAATGCCTGCAGTAGCTTGCAGAGCACGGACCGCATACGAAAGCTCCGGAGTCGGCCGGAGCCCTGAAAACAGATAGGCTTTGATTCCGTTGGCAGCCAAAACACGGGCAGCCTCTCCGGCAAAAAGGTCGGAAAAATTGCGGGAATCGTAGGCAATCACTACCGATCCTTTATCTGTCGTTTTTTTGATGTAATTTGCCAGACCTTGGGTTGCCTGCTGGATGATGAAGGGGTTCACCCGATTGTAGCCCCCGCCGATAACTCCACGCAAACCGCCGGTGCCGAAGCTCAACTGGGTATAGAATCGGTCATTCAAGCTATCGATATCATTCTGATCCAGAACATTCTGCAGTTCCTGTTTGAAGTAGGAATGTGTCTCTAGGGACAGATATTCTTGGGCTGCTGATTTAAGTTCGCTTTCATTCATATGCACCACCTCATGTTATTCACTCTTTTCTTTCAGTATAATAAGAGTTCTCTTATTCTGTCCAATAGTAAATCAAGAAACCGAGACGGGAAACAGAGACAGCAGTTCTTGGGGTGAGTTCAGCACCATCCGAGGTCACTTGCCCTTTCATGAAAAAATGCGTTAAGGTTGCCAAAAGTACATGTGACCCTGGAGGACAACCTGGAGGACAACCTGGAGGACAATATGAAAGTTCCGGTTTCACTGGTGCGTTGCGCCGCCTATAAACCCGATGAGCTGGCCAAATCACTTTCCGAGGCAATAGAACTGGCCGGAGGATTGGAGCTTACAGGCCAACGGGTGCTGTTAAAACCGAATATTTTAAGAGACGCCGCTCCTGAGCGGGCCGTGTCGACTCACCCGGAGTTTGTCAGAGCGGTAATTCGCTATGTAAAGGCCGCCGGAGCAAAACGCATTCTGGTCGGCGACAGCCCGGGAGTACACCTGGGCGATTTCGAAGGCCGCGGCTGCGGTATTCGGCAAGTGGTCGATGAAGAGGGGGCTGAGTGGGCGGACTTCCGCGGTGGTAAACGGGAGTACTCCCTTCAACACCCGTTGATTGAATCCAGCTTTCAGCTGACCAAGATCCTGGACCAAGTTGATGTGGTTATATCCCTGCCCAAGCTCAAAACCCATCAGTTTATGTTTTATACCGGAGCTATGAAAAATCTGTACGGACTGATCCCCGGTTATGCGAAAGCAGGCTTGCATGTTAAATACTCAAGTCGGGATGATTTTGCCAAGATGCTGGTCGATCTGCTGCAGGTAGTGAAACCCCACTATGCACTCATGGATGCAGTGGTAGCCATGGAAGGCCCCGGACCGGGAAACGGCTTCCCCCGTTCCCTCGGTTTACTAGCCGCTAGTCGAAGTACTTTGGCGATAGACCTTGTCGCTTCCCGGTTGATCGGCTATGATCCATACTCGATACCCACCAACCGGCATGCCCTGGGAGTGCTGGACGGAATTAACGGGGTCGATGACTTTGAGCTTAAGGGATTGAGCCTGGAAGAGGCTCGGCCAGCGCAGTTTGAGTTAATCGGCGGCTCACAGCGCGGTCCGTTATCCCGCTTTTTAATGCGCTTTCGGCTGTTTCGCAAGTTGGAAACAAGGTCGCGTCCGACGCCGAAGTTTGACCCTGAAAAATGCATCCTCTGCGGAGAATGTATTGCCATTTGTGCCTCCCGGGCACTCTCGTTTGCCGCAAATGCCGACAGACAGCGCTATGTGAAGCTTGATGAATCAAAATGCATTCGCTGCTACTGCTGTCATGAAATTTGTCCCGTAGAAGCCATCACCATTGAAGAACATTGAGGAACACACGTGCCACTAGATTTACAACAGGAACTAAACCCCGAACAGTATATTGCCGCCTCGACCATTAATGGACCACTACTGATTATAGCAGGAGCCGGTTCGGGCAAAACCCGGATGATAATATTCCGTATTGCCCACATGCTGGAGCAAGGCATCCCGCAATCATCTATTATTGCCCTTACCTTCACCAATAAAGCAGCCCGCGAGATGACCGCCCGGGTACGGGAGCTGACAGGCAAACGCCTGTCAAACCTTACCTTGTCTACCTTCCACGCATTTGGGGTACAAGTACTGCGCAGCCATATTCAGCACCTGGGCTTTAAGAAAAACTTCAGCATCTACGATCAGTCGGATAAAATATCCCTGCTGAAGGAGGTAGCCCGCGAGCTGAATATCACTGCCGATCAGGTCGACTTTTATGAAACCGCCAATATTTTTTCCGCCATCAAGACCGGCCGCAGCGGCTGGACCCGGGAAATTGAGTCGTTAAAACCGATGTACCAGGAGTACCAGGAGCACCTGCAGGTGTACAACGCGGTAGATTTTGACGACCTGATTATGCTGCCGATTAAACTGCTGGAAGAGCATCCGGAGGTACTTGAGTATTACCATTCGCGTTTTCGCTACATCATGGTTGATGAGTTTCAGGATACCAGCTTAGCCCAGTACCGCATGATGAAGCTGCTTTCGGCTGAGTCACGGAACATCTGCGTGGTAGGCGATGACGATCAGTCAATCTACTCCTGGCGGGGGGCGAACTATCTAAATATTGTGCAATTCGAACGCGACTTTCCCGAGCGAATTGAAATCAAACTGGAACAGAACTACCGCTCCACCCGCCATATACTCGATGCGGCAAATGGACTTATATCACACAACGAAAACCGCAAAACCAAGAAACTGTGGACAGGTATCGAAGGGGGCAAGGCGCTGGAGCTGTATTATCCGGAGGATGAATTACGGGAGGCCGATTTTATCACCGAGATGATCAAAACTCTGGTAATGCGGGAGAAATACCGTTATCACGACTTCGGAATTTTGGTACGGACCAACAGCCTCACCGCCGTCCTGGAAAACGGTCTGCTGGCGGAGAATATCCCCTACCGGGTATCCGGCGGTCAGAGCTTTTTTCAGCGCAAGGAAATAAAAGATGTCATTGCGTATCTTAAGGTCATCGCCAATCCGGATGACGATATGAATCTGCTGCGTGTGATAAATACCCCGCGACGAGGAATCGGTAAAACAACCCTTCAGAAAATTCGCAGTATTGCAGAGGAGAAGAAGTATTCCCTCTATTCTACAATTTCCGCCCTACGCTGGGCCACGGATGCACCAATCACCGCAAAAGCCAAAGAGAATTTAGAAGAGTTTATCGGTCTGGTCGAATATTACCGCGAACGGATTTTGACCGGTAAAAAGATGGCCGAGACAACCCGCTCATTGATTAACCGGATTGATTATTGGGCACATTTACTGCAGGAACATTCGACCAACGACAAGGTCGCCCGCTGGAAGTACAAGAACGTGGGAACCTTCATAGACCTCTTCGAACGCTGGGAGAATGACCCGGATAACCTGGACCCGAATATCTACACCTATCTCAACCGCATTTCGTTGATTACCCGGGATGATGACGATCAAGACGAGAAGGGAAAGGTCAACCTGATGACTATCCACGCTTCCAAGGGACTGGAGTTCGAAATTGTCTTTCTGGCAGGGGTGGAGGCACACCTTATTCCCCACGCCCGCTCGGTAGAAGAGGACCCCAATAACTTGGAAGAGGAACGGAGACTTTTTTACGTGGCAATTACCCGGGCAAAGCAGAAGCTTTACATGACAAGCTGTCTCACCCGTAGAGTCATGCGTGAAATAACCGAGTCCGGCCCATCCCCCTTTCTTCAGGAGATTCCGGCTGAATTGATTGAAATACACCAGCCCGAGGAAGATTTAGACCCGGAGGAAGTGGCGGATATGTTTGCGGCTATGAAATCGAAAATGGGTAAATGAATCTATTTCTGGGGCTCCGGCCGGGGTGCCGGAGTTTTCATTTTTCTTAAAATAGGGTACCCTTGTACTACGAAGCTATTTATACATACACTTTTTTACAGAAGGATACGATTTCTATGCACGATATTAGAACTTTGGAATTTAGCAATGGCTCATTGCAACTCATTGATCAAAGAAAACTTCCCCTCAGCCGCGAGCTGTATATATGTTCAACCTACGAAGAGGTAGAATTTGCCATTCGCGACATGGTGGTACGCGGAGCCCCGGCAATCGGAGCTACCGCAGCGTACGGAGTGTACCTGGCGGCAGCTGCTTATCAGGAGTTTCCCCACGAGGCGTTTTTTTCCAAGCTCCGCGAGGCCTGTCATGTACTCATAAAAGCCCGGCCTACTGCGGTTAACCTCAGATGGGCAGTGCGAAGAATGCTGGCTCTGGCTGAATCATCTTCTGCGTTAACCCCGCCCCAGATCGCTGAAAGGCTGTTAGCCGAAGCAAAAGCAATTCAGCAGGAGGATGTCGACACTAATCGCCGTATGGGAAGTCACGGGAATACCCTCATCCCCCCAAAGGCCAACATTCTGACCCACTGTAATACCGGTACCCTGGCCACGGCCGGCTGGGGAACCGCCTTGGGAGTAGTCCGGTCGGCGGTGGAAGCGGGAAAAGAGGTCTTTATATATGCCGATGAAACCCGACCTCGACTGCAGGGAGGACGGCTTACTGCCTGGGAGTTGGTTCAGGAAGGAATTCCGGCCAAACTAATTGCCGACAGTACCGCCGCTTTTTTGATGCAACAGGGAAAGATCGATTTAATAGTGGTGGGGGCCGACCGCATCGCTTCGAATGGCGATACGAGTAACAAGATCGGAACCTATATGTTGTCGGTTCTTGCAAAGGAGCATGGGGTTCCCTTTTACGTGGTTGCACCTGTATCGACTATTGATTATGAAATTGAATGCGGCGGGGAGAGCCCGATTGAAGAGCGCAGCCGTGAGGAGCTTAGCCACGTCGGTACATGCCAAATTGCTCCCGACGGGATAGAGGTATATAATCCGGCCTTCGATATTACCCCGCACAGCTATATTAGTGCAATTGTGACCGAATACGGAGTGGCCCGTCCGCCCTTCACCCAATCATTAGCTACCTTTCAGTCATAGTGAAGATAGCTCAATGAAAATACCCGTCCTCTATCAGGACTCTTCAATGGTGGTCATTGATAAACCCTCAGGGCTGCTTATGCACTCGAACCACTATACCCAAAACCAACCTAACTGCATAAATATATTAGGGGGGATCGTTCAAAAAAAAATACTCATTTGCCACCGGCTGGACCGCCGTACCTCCGGGGCAGTTGTCTTTGCCCTGAGAAAGGACGCGGCCGCCTCAATTACAGCTCAATTTAAAGCGCATAAAGTTGAAAAACGTTATCTGGCACTCGTCCGCGGACACTTAGCCGATGAGGTTTTCACCGACCGTCCAATCCGGGATTTTTA
>JAIPFV010000044.1 GCA_021736475.1 Spirochaetia bacterium
CCTACTCCTACCCAAGTCTTACAGCAATTCTAATAGCTTTTTTACAGAATACAAGAGCATATTCTCGGAAGGCACACTGCCGATGGGCATGCTTAATGGGTTACCTGTAAAGTAGTTTGTCAGTTTTTTCTTGACAAATATCCGCACTCCCCTGACAATAAATGTATGCTATATAAACACATGTTCAAATAATGATACAGGGTGGAATACAAAATACACCTCACCTGAAATTAGGCGGAACTAAGGGTGTGGGAATGTATAGCAAATAAAAAACTTTTTTAATAACAGAGGGAGGTTTCTATGGACGCGATTATGGGTGTGGTAAACGGGTTTGTCGGCTTTATTTGGGGCTGGCCGCTGGTTATCATTATCACAATTACCGCAATTCTTTATTCGGTGGTTCTTAGGTTTTTTCAGTTCAGCCACTTCGGCTTTATTGTAAAAAATACCTTTGGGAAAATGCTGGATAAGACGACGAGAGGGGAAGGTAACCTTACCCCCTTTCAAGCAGCCGCATCGGCTTTAGCCGGAACCTTGGGAACCGGTAATATTGCCGGAGTAGGTGTTGCTGTAGCAATTGGTGGAGCTGGTGCTCTTTTCTGGATGTGGGTGGTGGCTCTGTTAGCTGCTGTTGCAAAATACGCCGAAATTGTACTGGGTATCCATTACCGGGAAAAAGATCCGGAAACCGGTACGTACCGCGGTGGGTTTATGTACATTGTCAAGAAAGGCCTTGGAAGCAACTGGCACTGGCTGGCCTTCTTCTGGAGCCTCCTGTTCTTCCTGCAGTTTCTTATCAGCGGCGCGGTACAGTCCAACTCGATTGCCGATGTAGTCGAACATTCCTTCGGCGGCGATAAACTGATAGTCGGCATTATTATTGCAATTTTGGCTGGACTGGTAATTCTGGGTGGAATTAAACGAATTGGTAAAGTAGCGGAGAAACTTGTTCCGCTCATGGCTGTAATTTATACCGTTGCTGCTCTGATTATTATAATTACTAATATCGTCGAAGTTCCCGCTGCACTGGCAACTATCGTAAAAACTGCTTTTACCGGTATGGCTCCGGCTGGTGGATTTGCCGGATCAACTATAATGATAGTTATTCAAAACGGATTTGCCCGGGGTGTATATTCTAATGAAGCCGGTATGGGTACTTCTCCTGTTGCGCACGCCACTGCGACTACTGACCATCCCGTTCGACAGGGTATGTGGGGTATCTTTGAGGTATTTGTAGATACTATTATTGTATGTACCATGACCGGTTTGGTAATTGTAATTACCGGCGTTATCCCCAGCGGAGAAGTAGGAGCAAGTCTTACCGCGTCTGCCTTCCAGACCGGGCTTCCCGGTCCCGGAGACTTAATTGTAACCATATCAATAATGTTTTTTGCTTATACCACAATTCTGGTAGCGGAGTTCTACAGCGAAACCGGTGCTGTGTACTGCTTTGGTAACAAGGTCATTTATCCGGTACGCATTATATTTCTGTTGGTTCTTGTAGGTGGAGCCGTGGGCGGACTACAGCAGGTATGGAGTCTTTTAGACTTCTTCATGGGAATAACCGTGGCCATCAACTTAGTGGTAATTATAGCCCTCTATAAAACGGTGGTTTCTCTAACTAAAGACTTTTTTGCGAATTATGTAGATAAATAATAATATGAACGCCTAATTTCGAGCTTAATTTTGTGGGGGATGCCAATGAGGTGTCCCTCACTTTTTGGAGGAGCATATGGAGATTAAAAAACGAATCAACGAATTAAAAGAAGAGCTTATAGAGTTGCGCAGGAATTTTCACCGCCATCCGGAACTGGGGTTTGAAGAATATTGGTCCCAGGAGCAGGTGCTGGAATACCTGAATAAGCTGGGACTTGAGGTTTCTAAAATTGCCGGATCCGGTGTGGTGGCACTTCTCCGCGGTGGAAAACCAGGGAAGACGGTTCTGTTGCGTTCGGATATGGATGCCCTGCCGGTACAGGAAGAGACAGATTTGCCCTTTGCATCTGAGGAGAAGGGAAAAATGCACGCCTGTGGCCACGACGGACACATGTCGATGCTGCTGGTGGCGGCCAAAGTCTTGACGGAGATGAAGGACGAGATTGGAGGAGCCGTAAAGTTCGTGTTTCAGCCAAACGAAGAGGATGCCGGAGCGTATAAACTAATAGAAGAGGGAGTGATGGAGAACCCAAAGGTAGATGGCGCTTTCGGAGTGCATCTCTGGTCGCAAACCCCCTCCGGTTATGTGGATATTGTGGACGGGCCGCAGATGGCAGCCAGCCACTACTTTTATCTGACAATTAAAGGCCGGGGCGGACATGCCGGTTTTGCCCACGAGTCGGTAGACCCCATCTTTGCAGCTACGAATATTGTCCAGTCGGTACAGGCGGTGCAAACCCGTGAAATAGATGCCCTTAACCCGGCGGTTATTATGTTTACCGAGTTTCATGCCGGCAGCAATATGACGATTGTCCCGGAGAAGGTAGAAATGAAAGGCTCTATCCGCTTTCTTTACGAAGGGGGCGAGGAAGTGCTCGAGCGCTTTGAGCGGATTATTTCTCACACCTGTGAAGCCCATCGGGTAAGCTACGAGTTGAACTACAAGGTAGGGAACAATCTGTTGTCGAACGACCCCGCATCGGCAGAGTTGGTACGTGCCGCCGCCGAGGAAACCCTCGGAGACAAAACCAAAGTCACCGGTTTGATCCATACAATGGCAGGCGAGGATTTTTGCGACTATCTGCAGGATACACCCGGGGCTTTCTCCTTTGTAGGAGTAAATAATCCGGAGGCCGGTTCAAATTTTCCGCATCATCACCCTAAGTTTAACATTGACGAGGATGTGCTGCCTCTAGGTGTGGAGCTGCATGTGAGAACGGCGCTACGTTTCCTCAGAGGCTGACGTATATATGTAGCGCTTAATTTTATTGGTAGGGGTCTTTTCAAAAGCTTCTTTCTGTTCTTGTATCTCGGCGAGGCGGGAAAAGGCGGGGAGTCGAGAGTTAACGGTTTTGCGCAGTTGCTGAAGAAATTCATCCACCGGTTCCCTTCCTTTCTCTTTCAGCAGTTCGTAATCTGGATGTACGAGGGCAATTACCCGCCCCTGTTGTTCTAACACAAGGGCTTCGAGTACCGCCTCGTCCTCGTACAACAGGGTTTCAATCTCTTCGGGATAGATGTTCTCGCCGCTGGGCCCTACAATCAGGTTCTTTAGCCTTCCATTTATATAAAGGTACCCGTCTCTATCCATAGTTCCCAGGTCGCCAGTATGAAACCATTCCTCCCGGTCGAAGGCTTCATCGGTGCGTTCCTGCTCGCGGTAGTACCCTGGGGTAACAGAAGGCCCCTTTACCAGAATCTCGCCGGGCTGGTGTTCAGGATCGGGAGAATCGATAATAACTGATATACCCTGCAGCGGGGTACCAACCGAGTACAGACGGTCGTAGGCGGGGGTACACCCTGCAATCAGGGGGCTGGTTTCGGTCAGGCCATAGCCCTTTGCGAGGGGAAAACGGGCTTCGCGCAGAAAGTGCTCTACCTCCGGAGAAAGAGATGCGCCGCCGACAATAAAATATTTTAGTTTTCCTCCGAAAATACGCCGCAGCTTATACCCAACCATGAGGTGCATCAGTCGTCGACCCGGTGGAAAACGGTGGAGCACCTTCAGAGCTGCAGAACTCTCCAGCTTAGGCAGCACCATTTTTCGATAGAGCTTTTCCATCAGCAGCGGTACCGACAGAATAACATGGGGTTGTACCGATTTTAATGCCGGCATAAGCACCGTAGGTGCGGGAAGGGAATGCAGATAATACACACAACAGCCGAGCAGAAGCGGGGCAAGAAAGCCGATAGTGCACTCATAGGTATGGGCGAGGGGCAGAATGGAGAGCAGTCGGTCACCGGGGCGCAATTTTACCGGAATATAGCTGGTGCTCACTACATTGTGGGTGATGTTTCGGTGGCTAAGGCTTACTCCCTTTGGGGCACCGGTAGTGCCGGAGGTGTAGATAATGACCGCCGGGTCTTCTTCCTGCACAGTCCGGGGGAACTCAATCTCTTTATCTGCCGAAGCATCCACCTCGGCTTCATTGTAGAGTGAAGACACAATGCTGCCCTGCCCATCGATCTCACTCAGAACATCTATCCGCAGCCGCCAGCACTCCTCGGCCTGTGAATTGGGGTTACTTTTCTGTAGAGCTCGAGAGGCTTTAGTTTCCAATTGTTGGGATACGCATATACCCTGAATCTGAGCATGTTCCAGAATGGAGCTAATTTCGGAGCTTTGAAAGTCGGTCAGAAGGGGCACCGCCACAGCCCCAAATGTGGTAACAGCGAGGTAGCAGATGCCCCATTCCGGGGAGTTTTCACCGAGAATGGCAATCCGGTCACCCTTTGTGACTCCTTTAGCCGCAAAAAACCGTTGTACCGCCGCTATTCGAAGGGCGTATTGAGTATAACTGTACCCCTTTTCCCCCGCAAACGCGGCAAAGGGCAATTGACCGTATTGGGAAATGCTCTGTTTCAGTAGTTCCTTAAGGGTCAGCCGTTCCGGGATCATAGGCTATGATACCAAAAATCCTAGGAAGGTCAAATAAAAAGAGCAAAAAAGTCTTCCACTACCCTGCGGCATGGGCGGTAGTTACCAGCTGTTGTTGTTTCCCTCTGAAATAACCTCGCCGGTTACATTGGCCCCTCGGATGTTGTTATTGTTACCGGAGAGATACACATTTCCGGAGATAGTAAGACCGGTAATAGTACAGCTGTTACCGGTAATGCGTACATCACCGGCTATTTCGGTGGCCCGCGTTCCCTGGCCTTTAAGGACCACTTTATTCGCCCGGATCTCTACATCCCCACGATAGCGGGCAGCCTCTAACTGCACTGTAGAGTTATTTTCAAATGGGCCTATTTGTGATGCTGAAACCTGTGTGCTTTTAGCACTTGTGCCTAAACCCACAGATAGTGTTCCGCGCATTCCAACACATCCAATAAAAACTACTGCTGCAGCAGCGATAAACAAAACTCTTAATCCCTTTTTCATAGTTGTTTCTCCTGTTTATTATTAATTCTACGTCTATAAAATTTCCAGTCTAGGCTGTTCCGAGTACCGTCATTCCCACAATATAAAGCACCAAAATGGCTGCACTCTCAAAACCGATATTCCCAACCCCCTGTTTTTCACGGTGTAAGAGTCCTACTATCAGAATAGCGGTTAGTAAAATGGTGAGGGTAATCAGAAAACTCTCGTCCAGTGTAACTGCATGATACACTGAGCCCTCTGTGTAGGCGATATCGGCGGCACCGGCAAACAGAGTATCGAAAATATTACCCCCGATTATACCACCGACTGCCAGGGTGAGGGCACCCCTCTTTACCGCCGCCACGGAGGTGACTAATTCGGGGATAGATGTGCCGGCTGCTACCAGCAGAGCACCAATGAAACTCTGGGAGAGGCCGGTCTGCTGGATAAGTGCCTGGGATGATTCGGTCAGCAAAAAACCAGCCCCTATAATGGCAACTGCGCTCAGGAGGAATGTAGCGCTGACTCGGAAGAGGGATTTCTGCTGCCATGAGGCTTTATCGGGATGGTCTTTTATGGTGGCGGAGGTCATCCGCGGATGCCACATCGGTTGGTTATGCTGGTGATGAACCACCCTTATTCCAAATGCATACACAATAAACAGCAGGGGCGTGACGATATGTAAGTGGAATATGCGAATATCCGGGCCGACACTGGCCAGTAGTATTAGGGACAGCATGATAATCAGCAAAGTTCCCTGGGTCATGTTTTCAACTGAAGCCGCTGCGTGCTCCAGATTGGACTTTCTATAGCTGATATCGGCAATGGACAAAAATACCGTCTGTATTGCGATTCCTCCAAAGGCATTAGAAATTGCCAGCTGCGGCAGTGCCTGAGCGGCGGCCAGCAGGGTGACGGTTAGGCCCGAGAGGGAGGTGACCGCCCCAAGCAACACCGCTCCCACCACCGCCTCCCCCAGTCCTGTACGGTCGGCAATGATATCCGCACTCCGGCTGAGCTTGGTCCCGGCCAGGGTAATGACGAGCACTGAACCCAAGAAAAGACCTATGGTCCCGCCAAGTTCAGAGGTAATATTTTCCGGAAAAGACTTTACTACAATAAACAAGTTCATATATCAGTTTAAACATAACTGAAGGTGGACTAATGGGCAAATCTATCAGCCTATCCCAGGTACTCGTTTACCTTGTCTGCCAGACTCCGTCCTTGATTCATGGCTTTTACCACCAACGAGGCTCCGCTCACTGCATCACCGGCGGCAAAGACCCCTTCGGTGTTCGTGTGAAAGTTTTCATCTATACTAATGGTACCGCGTTCGTTGAGCTGCAGATTAAAATCTTTCAACAACTTAGAAGGTTCTACCTGAACAAAACCGGCGGCAATCAGTACCATATCAATATCCAAGGTAAACTCAGTACCCGGAATCTCCTGCTGCTGCGGCCGGTCTGACGGGTCTTTTGTCCATTGTATTTCACAGAAGATGCCCTTCTCTATACTGACTCCCCGGCCGTAAAGCTTTTTCGTCTTGATTTGCCAGCGGCGTTCGCAGCCCTCATGGTGACTGGATGAGCTGCGAAAAATTTTTGGATAGTAAGGCCACTCCGGGTTCCATGTCTTATCCCATTTATTAGGTTTAGGCATGATTTCAAACTGATACACCTTTTTCGCTCCCTGACGATTGGCCGTACCGACACAGTCGGCTCCTGTATCACCTCCGCCGAGAACCAAAACTGTTTTGTCCTTTGCGCTTACAATCTCCTGGGGCGAAAGCTCACCGTAGAGGCTCTTGGTGGCCTGGGTGAGGTAGTCGAGGGCAAAATAGACACCATCGGACTGGCTTCCCGGAACCGGTACCGGACGCGGAACCCGACAGCCCAGGGTCAGCACCACTGCATCGTGGGTGCGCTTTAAATAACGGGCTGAAAGATCTTCACCTACCACAACATTAGTTTCGAACTCAATTCCTTCTTGCTGGAATATATTCAGTCTTCGATCAATAACCGCCTTTTCCAGTTTAAACTCCGGGATACCGAAGCGCAGAATACCCCCGGGGGCACTATCTTTTTCATATACAGTTACCTGGTGTCCCATTCGGCGCAGCTGTTGGGAGGCTGCTAAACCGGCAGGACCTGACCCGACTACCGCCACCTTTTTTCCCGATTCCTGCCGGGGTATTTGCGGAACAACCCAGTCTTGGGAGAATGCATGTTCAATTATCGCCAGCTCAATTTCTTTTATGCTCACCGGCGCATCATTAATTGACAGGGTACAGGAGCTTTCGCAGGGGGCCGGGCAGATTCGGCCGGTTATTTCAGGAAAATTACTGGTTAGTTCTAAGCGGTCATATGCCTCATCCCACAGGCCGCGGTACACTGCATCGTTCCATTCGGGTATAAGATTTGCCAGGGTGCAGCCGAAGGAGTGACAGAAAGGAGTTCCACAATCCATACAGCGGGCAGCCTGCTCAGTGAGCTCGTGTCGGGGGAGCCGCATTATGACCTCGCGGTAGTCTTTAAGCCGCTCCTCAACATCCCGATACCCGGAGACCTTCTGTTGATATTTTAGAAAACCTCGTAGTTCTCCCATACTTAGCTCCTTCCAACGGAATTAGTTTGTTCCGAATTATTCGTACTCGCAGCACTTCCTGCAGCTGCTGTCACAGGCGCTGCGTCTTCTCTAATCTCTTCCGCCTCAGATTCCACCTTCAACAGAGCACTTCTATAGTCAAGGGGCATTACCTTTACAAACAGCGGTACTATCTCATCCCACATCTGCATAAGGTCTTGTGCATGGCGGCTCCCGGTATATTCAATGTGTCGTTGGATGTACTTTTTGAGAAAATCTTCATCCCTCTTTCCGGTGATCTGTTCAATATCCACCATTTCAAGGTTACAACGGGTGTCGAATAGCTGGTTTTCATCAAGCACATAGGCCACGCCCCCGCTCATGCCCGCGGCGAAGTTGATTCCCGTTTGTCCAAGTACTATAACCGCTCCACCGGTCATGTACTCACAGCCATGATCTCCAACCCCTTCAACTACAGCAGTGGCACCGCTGTTACGGACGGCAAATCGTTCACCGGCGGTTCCGTTTATATAAGCCTCTCCTCCGGTCGCTCCAAACAGGTTTACATTGCCGGTAATGATGTTTTTGTGGGCTAGAAATTTTGAACCCTCCGGCGGGCGGACTATCAGTTTGCCTCCGGATAGACCCTTTCCGAAGTAATCGTTTGCCTCACCCTCCAGTCTGAAGCTCACTCCATGGGCAAGAAATGCTCCAAAACTCTGCCCCGCGGATCCCTGCATGTTCACGGTGATACAATCTTCAGGAAGCCCAGTTTCGCCATAGCGGCGCGAAATTTCGCTGCTCAACATGGCTCCGATAGCCCGATTGTAATTTCGCACCTCAGCTTTAAGGATAACAGACTCCCGGTTTTCAATGGCACTCTGAGCTTCTTTTATCAGTCGCCAGTCGAGGGTTGCACTAAAATCCGGTTTGATCTGTTCTATGCAGCGGATGGGTACATCGGGTCGGCTTGATGTCTGACTTACCAGCTGGGATGAGGGCGTCAATAGATTAGAAAAATCTAAGCCCTTGGCTTTGTAATGGGTAATAGCTTTGTTCATGTCTAACATGTCTACCCGTCCGACCATCTCATCGAAGCGGCGGAAGCCCAGAGAAGCCATAATTTCCCGTACTTCCCGTGCTAAAAAGAGCATAAAGTTCATCAGGTGCTCGGGTTTTCCCTTAAAGCGATCCCGTAGTTCCGGATCCTGGGTAGCAATGCCCACCGGACAACTGTTGAGATGACATTGCCGCATCAGGACACAGCCGATACTCACTAAAGTAACCGTTCCGAAACCAAACTCCTCGGCACCTAAGAGAGCCGCAATGACCAGGTCCCGGCCTGTGCGCAGCTGTCCGTCTACCTGTACTCGAATATTGCCCCGCAAGTTGTTCTTTACCAGGGTCTGTTGAGTTTCCGCCAAGCCCAACTCCCAATATGAGCCGGCGTGGCGCAGTGAAGAGAGGGGAGAGGCACCTGTTCCGCCTTCACCGCTGCTGATCAAAACCATATCGGCCTTTCCCTTGGCAACTCCGGCTGCGATGGTTCCGACACCTACCTCAGATACCAGTTTTACCGATATCCTCGCCCTTGGATTGGCGTGTTTCAGATCGTAGATAAGTTGGGCCAGATCCTCGATTGAATAGATATCGTGGTGGGGGGGAGGCGAGATAAGCATTACTCCCGGTGTGGAGTGCCGTACCCGCGCAATAACATCGTTTACCTTATACCCCGGCAGTTGGCCTCCCTCGCCGGGTTTTGCACCCTGAGCCATTTTAATCTGCAACTCCTCGGCGTTTACCAGGTATTCTCCTGTTACCCCGAAGCGGCCGGAGGCAATTTGCTTTACCTTGCTTAGGGCTTTGTCTCCATTCTCAAGGGTGCTGTAACGCCGGTTATCCTCTCCGCCCTCGCCTGAATTGCTCATTGCACCCAGCCGATTCATGGCGATGGCAATAGTGGTGTGGGCTTCCTGACTAAGGGAGCCGAAGGACATTGCTGCGGAGGCAAAACGCTTTATAATCTCTTCCGCCGGCTCTACTTCTTCTAGCGGCACGGCTTGGCCCTGCTTAAAGTTGAACAATCCACGCAGACTGCAGAGGTTATGTTCAATATCGTTGATTTCAGCCGAATATTCTTTAAAAGAGCTGTAACTGCCGCTGCGTACCGCCTCCTGTAGTTTGACTATCGCCAGGGGTGTAAATCGATGTTTGGTGGAGTTTTCTCTGTAACGGTAAATCCCCCCAGAATCAAGATGATCGAGCCGCTTTTCATCAAACCTGAAACCGGATCTGTGTCGTTGGATAGTCTCCTGTTCGATTGTGGGCAGTCCGATCCCTTCTATTCGAGAAGGAGTAGCAGGAAAATAGTTCCGCATAAGTTCGCTATTCAGCCCCAAAGCTTCGTACATTTGGCTGCCACGGTAACTGCGGAGGGTTGAAATACCCATTTTAGACATGACCTTCAACAGTCCCTTTCTTACCGCATTTATGTAGTTTTCGGTGGCTTCTTCGATGGTGAGATCCTGGGGGATGTATCCACGCTGTTTGAGGTCTACCAGGGATTCAAATACCAGATACGGATTCACTCCGCTGGCCCCGTAGCCAACCAGAGTTGCAAAATGGTGGACCTCCCGGGCTTCCCCAGTTTCTACTACAATCCCGCTTAGGTGGCGCTTTCCCTGCTGCACCAGGTGCTGCTGCACGGCGCCCATCGCCAATAAGGCGGGGATGGGAATTTGGTCGGCCTCGATATTTCGGTCGCTGAGAATAACCAGCTCACAACCCGCATCGATTTTCTGTTCAACCTCGCTGCAGACCCGCTCTAAAGCTTTCTGCAGTCCCCCTCCCTCTTCGGACCTTGGAAAGAGAATAGAAACAGTTTCTGCCTTAAAATCTGGAATGTAGGTGTTGCGCAGGTGGTGAAGGTCGTCATTTGTCAAGATCGGATGGGCCAGCTTTAGTTGGCGGCAATGTTCCGGGGTCTCAACGAGTAAATTGCGCTCGCGGCCTACGAAACTCATCAGCGACATCACCAAACTCTCGCGGTATGCATCTATCGGTGGATTGGTCACCTGGGCGAACATCTGTTTAAAATAGTCATATAAGAGCTGGGGGCGTTCGGAGAGTACTGCCAGGGCGGCATCGTTTCCCATCGAGCCAATCGGCTCTTGTCCCTTTAATGCCATTGGCGTGATGATAGTAATCATATCTTCAATGGAGTAGCCGAAGGCCCTCTGACGGGTGGACAGTGTCTCTTTATCCAGATCTACCGGGTGGGGCAGCCCGAAAAGACCCTTTAGCTCAATGCGGTTTTTTTCCAGCCAGCGGCGGTAGGGTCTACGGCGTGAGACGGAGGCTTTCAGAGCGTTGTCCTTTATAACTCGCTGCTTCTCGGTATCAACTAAAAACATTCGGCCCGGTGCCAGCCGGCCCTTTTCGATCACATCATCGGGGGCTATTTCCACCACACCTGCCTCGGAGGCTAGTACTACCTGCCCGCTTTTTGTGATGACATAGCGGCCGGGACGCAGGCCGTTACGGTCGAGGGTTGCTCCTATTCGGATGCCGTCGGTGAACACTATAGCTGCCGGCCCGTCCCAAGGCTCCATGATGGCAGCTTGATATTCGTAAAAGGCCCGTTTATCTTCCGATATATGATAGCGCGAACCGAAGGCCTCGGGTACCATCATCATCATGGAATGGGGCAGATCCCGCCCACCCTGGATGAGCAGCTCATACACGCTGTCAAATATGGCGGAGTCGCTGGTGTCCGGATTCACAATTGGGGTTATCTTACTGATTTCTTCCCCAAAGTAGGGTGAAGAAATGCTGCTTTCACGGGCCCGCATGTTGTTCATATTGCGTCGGAGGGTATTAATTTCACCGTTGTGGGCGATATAGCGGAAGGGCTGGGAGAGGGACCAGGAGGGGAATGTGTTGGTGCTGTAGCGCTGATGGACTAGAGCAATAGCGCTTTTAAAATCGGGCTCCGTCACATCCGGATAAAAATCGGTAAACTGGGTTGATACAAACATGCCCTTGTACACTATAGTTCGGGCGGATAGAGAGGAGATATAGAACTGATTAATGTCCATTTCTGCACTTGCAGCTGCGCTTTCCATGCATTTACGAAGGACATACAGCTTTCGCTCTAGTACCTCGCCCTGCAATCCTTCGAAGCTGAAAAAGGCCTGCCATATGGACGGAAGACTCTGCAGTGCGGTTTCTCCCAGTGCCGATGTGTTGATCGGTACCCTCCGCCAGCCGAGAAAGAGCCCTCCCTCCGCCGCGGTAGCCTCTTCTACTATAGCTGTGCTGCGTGCGAAAAGTTTTTCATCCGAGGGAAGAAAGAACATCCCTGCCCCGTAGCGGCCGGCGGCGGGCAACTTGAACTCCAATTTGGCCCGCAAAAATTCATCGGGAATCTGCAGCAGAATACCGGCTCCATCACCTGTTTTCAGGTCCCCGCCCACCGCACCACGGTGCTCTAAGTTTATAAGGGCTTGAATACTGTTTTCAATAATCGAGTGGGTTTTTTCTCCGTTGATGTTTGCAATGAAGCCGACTCCGCAGGCATCGTGCTCGAATGACCGATCGTACAGTCCCGTGTGCTCTTTCATTTTCTCCTCCTCCCGGTGTTCAAATAATGGGATTAATGAATAGTAAAACGGTAAAATTAAATATTTTCAAGTAAGGTACGGACTAATTATGCATAAATATACAAAAAAATCCCAAATAGAAGCATACTATATTATAAATATGTAACAAGGTTGGATAGATGCCCTTGACGCCCATGAGTGGTGGGCCCGAAGGACTTTAACTACGAGCTAAACTTTACAAAGCCTATGGCAGCGGGTACAATGGCTGATTATTACAAATAGGACGCTTTTATAACTACATGAACTTTTCACAGCTCAAACCGCTTATGAAAATTGCCCTGCCCCTCATGGCAGGGAATTTTGTGCAGACCCTTTACAATCTTACAGATGCCTACTTTCTTGGTAAGCTCGGTACCGCGGAGCTCTCTGCACCTACTATCGCCTTTCCCGTTATATTTTTTCTTATTTTGTTTGGGATCGGTTTATCAATGGCCGGTACCACCCTCATTGCACAATCCCACGGAAAGGGAAGCCGAGAGAGGGTCGATTTTTATTTAGGGCAAGCCACTACGATTTTACTGACAACCGCGGTTCTGATTGCTGCATTGGGGATCTTTCTCACATCACCTCTGCTGATGCTGCTGCAAACCCCTGAAAACGTGTTCGATTTTACCCGGGACTATATGCTCATTGTCTTCTCCGGGTTGCCCTTTATGTTTGGTTTTATTGTGATGCAGAGTGCCATGCAGGGCATAGGACGCACGGTTGTTCCATTGGTAATCCAGTTAATTACGGTGGCACTGAATATTATCCTCGATCCGCTGTTTATTTATGGGCTTGGTGTTTTTCCTGCCTGGGGCGTGCAGGGGGCGGCCGTGGCGACTGTGTGTGCCCGGGCGGTCGGTTCGGCCATTGCATTCTATATTCTTTTTCAGGGAAGGTACGGCATGCAGCTTCGCTGGGCACATATGCGGCCTCAAGCCCCGTCAGTTCGTCTGTTTCTAAAGATAGGCCTGCCCTCATCCTTCGGACAGGCGGTTTCCGCTTTGGGGTTTACCGTTCTGCAGGGGCTGGTGAACTACTTTGGTACCGCCGTTATTGCTGCCTTTGGTGTGGGGAACCGGCTGATAGGCTTGTTCAACATGCCGGCCATGGGCATTTCCCGAGCTACAACATCTCTAGTTGGACAACGCTTGGGAGCGAAGGATAAGGAAGGGGCGCGACAGGTGGTTGTATTGAGCATTCTGGTTCTCCAGGTCTTTTTACTTCCGGCGATGACCCTTGCCTTTTTTTACGGAAGCTCTTTTATCCGCTTTTTTGTCGATGATCCGGAGACTATCCGATACGGGGCGGAGATGTTTCGAGTGGTAGCTCCTTCGGTGGTCCTGTTCAGCTTTTTCCATGCAACAATAGGTGCCTTTCAGGGTGCCGGCGACACCAAACCGGTCATGTATCTCAACATCGCCCGCTTATGGGCCTTGCGCTTACCGGTGGCCTATATCCTGGCCTTTGTAATTGGAATTGGTCCATCTAGCATTTGGTGGGCGATGTTCGTAAGCAACATGGTCACTGCGGCCGTGAGCCTTTATTATTTTAAGCAGGGTCGCTGGCTGACGGCCCTTGATCCGGACAAAGTATAATTAGGAGCAGCCCTTCATAGGGTTGCAGCTCGCCGGAAAAACGGGAAGGGGAAGGGCTTTTGGGCTCATGGCTGCCTGTTGTAGAAAAAAGCAGCTGTACTTCTGCCTCTGAATTGGAACCGGATGTGGGACTGAGCGTGGACAGAATTGCGGAGAGGGGCAGGGAAAAACGTTGGATTTTATTTGAGAAATTGAGCAGTACTAAAAGCGGTTCTCCCTCGGGGGTCGAGCGGATGTAGCCTAGTACCGTTTTGGGAAGCAGACTTTTCGACAGCAGCTTTAAGCTGCCGCGGTGCAGGGCGGGGTAACGACGACGAAGTTCCAGCAGCTGCTGATAACAGGTATAAAGTGCATCGCCCCGCCCTTTCTGCTCGGCTGCGTTTACTTTCTTAGAGTTATCATTGACCGGTAACCAAGGTTCTACCGTTGGCTTTGTAAAACCTGCCTGTACTGAGGAATCCCACTGCATCGGAGTTCTACAGCCGTCTCGCTGGATAGCTCCGTTGGTCAATCGATTCAGTAATTTTAGCTTTGCCGCTGGAACAGTACCTATGTGGCGGGCCACTGCATCCCGGGTATCTTTCGGCTTAATTCGACCCTGGCGCATTCCAATTTCTTCTCCGTAATAGATAAAGGGTACACCCCGCACTGTAAACTGAAAGAGGCTGTTCAGTTTCGCCTTACGAATGTCCTCCCCCAGTACAGAAATGCGGCGGAAACGATCGTGGTTAGAGTAGACATAGGTGGGGATGAACGGGGCGGGGAATACCTTCTCAAACTCTTCAACCAAATTTCTGAAAGCGGTCGCCGAAAAGGGGGTTGCCATGGTTTTGAATAAAAACACCAGGTGCAGGGCATCGGGCTGCTCCTGCCCGCAGTAGCGGCGCAGAACATCCGGAGAGCCGAAGGTCTCGCCTATCAGCACTCTCTCCTGTGAAGGGTTGTTTGGGGATGAATACTCATCTACCACGACACGCAGCTCACGGGCGAACTTAAAGTTGTCCGGATGATTTTGAGTCATTCGATGGGATCGAAACAGAAAGCCCGTATTCTCTTCATCCGGCAGCAGCTTCCAGGTAAAGGGGTTGTCCCGAAAAAAGGGATCCTCATACACCGCCCCGATAATGTCGAGTCGGAAACCGTCCACCCCCCGGTCAAGCCAAAAACGGAGCACCTTGAACATCTCCTGTTTTACTTCGGGGTTCCGGTAATTTAAATCCGGCTGGAAGGACAAAAATGAGGCCCAGTACCACTGCCGGGTTTCGCGATGGTAGTGCCAGCCGGATCCTCCGACCATGCTGCGCCAATTGTTGGGAGGCGCCTTCCCCTCGGGCTTTCTCCCGTCTCTCCATACATACCAGTTGCGCTTTGGGTTCTCACGGCCCGAAGCTGATTCACGAAACCACGGATGCTGAATGCTGGTATGGTTTAAGACCATATCCAGAACCAACTTCATTTTACGCTGGTGGACTTCAAATAGCAGCCGATCGAAAACTTCAAGGGAACCATATTCCGGGGAGACATCGCAGTAATTGGAAATATCATAGCCTAAATCCTGCTGCGGGCTGGTATAAAAGGGTGAAAGCCAAATGGTTTCTATTCCCAGCTCCTGCAGATAATCGAGCCTGGAGATAATCCCTTCCAGATCACCAATCCCATCTCCCCTCGAATCTTTAAAAGAGCGGGGGTACACTTGATACACCGTTGTTTCTTTCCACCAAGGCTGTGACAGGGATTTCTTTTTACTCATAGGTTCAGTATAGAATGAATCAACCCCAAACGAAAGTCGGTTTATGTCAAATTTTTTAAGCTCCATGTAGCTATTCTTCTTATGTTTGCAGTAGAACCCTGTTCCTTGTACACTGGCCGCATGGACCGATCGACGAAAATCAGTCAGCTCAAATCTTTGGCCGCTGCTGATGAAGATATTAACTTGATAGACCGGATTGAAGCCCGGCGACAGGCAATTATGGGTAAACCTCAAAAAAAACAAAGTTCAATCGGTGGCTCCAAAACAGGGGATACCAGTTCGAAGTTGGAAGATTTACACTTAGCCGGTCTTACTTTTAGAATGAATATGGCTTATGCGCCGGCCTCGATAGATACACTAATCGACTTGTGGATCGATACAGCCCACCGGAGTCTTCCGGGGTTTCGGGGTGAGGAGAATGATACTATTCTTGATATCGGGGCCAACGAAGGTTTTTATACCCTTCGTATGAAACAGGAAAACCCGGCTGCCCGGGTACTGTCTGTTGAACCGATCAGTGCTACCTATCAATTGCTTACCACCAATCTGGCTTTGAATCCTTGTACCCGCAGTTACGTGTATCCGGTCAATGCTGCGGCTGCTGCAGGGCACCGTCATATGGAGATGTTTCGCCATTCCCATGTGCCGACTGTATCCTCTGAGCATATCAGTCAATTAGATCAGCCCTGGATTAAACCCTCCAGTTTGCAGAAAGAGATGGTCGAGGCGTTCAGCTTAGACGAAATGTGCCGACATGCCGGCTTCGGGGCGGTGGATTTAATAAAGATTGATGTAGAGGGAGCGGAAGTTGATGTGCTGCAGGGTGCTGAGGAGGTTCTCGGAAGGACCTTACGAATTGTGGTCGAATGGCACAGTCCAGTACTCAGAGATGCGACCATCGCCCTTTTGCAGAAGCGTGGCTTTCACCTGCTGCTGGCCGAAGAACACAGGTTTGGAGATCTCTATTTTGAGAGGGAGCATTAAACCCCCATCTATACTATCAGACCTGTATCTAGTATATTTAAACTATACTAGGAGAGAGGAGGAACTATGGCTCGAACCATAATCGATATTCCCTTTGAAACTGCCGAAAGTTTTCCCGACCGCATTTCACACAAAATGAAAAGCAAGGATCAAGTAACTACCCATACGTATAAAGAGTTTAGCCAGGAAATTCAGGAGTTTGCCGCCGGATTGTCTGCCTATAAGCTGGAGTCCGGTGAGAAAGTCGGCTTTTTTGTGAACAACCGCTATGAGTGGTCGGTAACCGATTTTGCGGTAATGGCCGTTGGAGCTATAAGTGTACCCCGCGGATCGGATACCTCCCCCGAAGAGGTGCAGTTTATTTTTCAACACTCCGATTCAACCTTTTTGATAATTGAGCAGTACTCACAGTTAAAAGCTCTATTGGAACACTTTACTAAAGAGAACTGGGATACCTGTCGGCAGATTATACTCATTGACGAGGCACCCCTAGATGAGTTGCCGAGTAATGTGAAGAAGAAGGTTGTCTATTATTCCCAGGTGGTGGTAAAGGGGCGCGAGGAACTCAAATCGGATCCGCAGTGGTTCGATGCGCTGCGTGCGCGTATTTCCCTAGATGATGTGATGACAATCGTCTACACCTCCGGTACAACCGGTAACCCCAAAGGGGTAGTTCTGACCCACCGCAACTTTATGCAGAATGTTATAGCGAATACTCCCCGCCTGGAGATCGACCCAAACAGGGGGGAGAAAACAGTTGTTATGCTGCCTTCCTGGCATGTGTATGAGCGGGCTTTTGAATACTGCGGCCTCTCCACCGGGGTTACTATTATCTATTCCTCCGCCAAACGTTTCGCCGCCGACCTTCAAGAGGAAAAGCCTGAGATTATCATCTCCGTACCAAGGGTATGGGAGTCCATTTATCAGAAATTGATTAAAGCCTTGAGTACTATGCCTGCGGCCAAGCGGTATCTTATTTTTACCTTCATCAAAATCAATCAGCTGTTTCTCTCTTCCCGAATCTACATGAAGGGTGGCTATATTTCTCTAAAAAAACGCGGAAAACTGCGGAGGGCTGTTTCCTGGCTGTTACATGCAGTGGTGGCAGGGTTTATGTATCCGGGCCATCTGTTGGCGCACAAAATGTTTACCCCCTTTCGTGATAAGGTAGGCGGCAATTTGCGCGGGGCTACCTCAGGGGCCGGGGCATTGCCGAAATACCTGGACGAGCTGTTCAATTCGATTGGTATCAACATAGTAAACGCGTATGGCATGACTGAGTGTGCACCGGGAATTTTATCGCGTACCTTCGGATGTAATACCTTTGGGTCCACGGGACACCCCTTTGTGAACACTGAAGTACAGGTTCGAAGGGAAGACGGGACTCTGGCGGAAGTAGGCGAAAAGGGAGTTCTATATGTACGTGGTCCGCAGGTCATGCAGGGTTATTATAAGAATCCTGAAGCTACCGCCAAAATGATCGACGACGAGGGATGGTTGAATACCGGTGATTTGGCTATTCAGTCGGAGAACGGAGAGTTTATAATCGCCGGTCGGGCGAAGGATACTATCGTGCTGATGGGCGGTGAGAACGTAGAACCGGAGCGAATTGAAGACAAGATAAAAGAGAGTTCTTATATTGATCACGCCGTACTTCTGGGTCAGGACCGGAAGCAACTTACCGCTCTGGTGGCGGTAAACCCGGATGAGCTGATGCGTTTAGCCGAAGAGCTGAAGGTGACCGACTATGAGATTCCGACTGAGGGCGCGTACTCGATTGAGAATGATAAAATCAATGCAATTCTTATGCGGGAAGTAAATAGCCTGATAAGCAAAGAACAGGGATTTAAACCCTTTGAGTTTGTATCACATATTCTGCCGGTGAAAAATGAGTTTACTATTGGACGGGAGCTCACCCAAACCCTGAAGGTCAAAAGACAGTATATTCAAGACAAGTACAAAAACCTGATTTCCCGGCTGAACGGTGAGAGCCGCCCAGAGAAGCAGCAGAAGAAGTCCCAGAATAAGAAAAAGACTCAAAATAAAGAGTCTGAAAAAGAATAGGCAGTAAAAATTTTTTACTTTCTTTATCAGCATGGCCGGTTTACAATGCGGCCATGCTGAACTTAAAGGCTTATGTGCATGCCCTATCAATACCCTTCAAACTCGATTTTGCCCATTCCCAGGCCAGACGACAGGCGTCGGATTCACTAATAGTGCAACTCTCCGACGGAGAATACTCGGGCTTTGGGGAAGCGGTCGCCCGTGAATATGTAACCGGTACCAGCTCCTCCGACTCCACTGAGGTCGCAACCGCGGTACGCGGGATTCTCGATAGACTGCCGGATGCCGATGATTCAATTGATACTGTACTTCCTGCATTACTGTCCTCACATTGGCCTGCAGCCGAACTGCCGCTGCTCTGCGCAGTAGAAGGGGCACTACTGGACCTTCTATGCAAGCGTCAAAAGGTGGATGTATATACCTTGTTGCATAGGGAACCGCGCCGCCGGGAATTAATCTATGGGGGAACTCTTCCGATTCTTCCTCCCCCGGCAGCTGAAAAGATGCTTGGGGCCTACCTGCAGGCAGGAATCCCCAACCTGCGGATAAAATTAGCCCGGGATACAGAGTACAACCGGCGTATACTGGAAAAGGCCCGACAAATGATGGGGGATGATTACGACCTGCGAGTTGATGCGAACGCAGCCTGGAGTGTTGATGAGACTGTTGATCAGTTGCCTCTTTTACGGGAGCTTGGTGTTTCTCTGATCGAGGAGCCTCTGGGAAGGGACTGGGACGGAATGCGTCGAATCGGCGCAGTTCCGGAAAGCGGCAACTTCTGCTTTGTCGCCGACGAATCGGCGGTGTCCTTTCAGGATATTGAGCAAATCAGTCAAGATGCGAGCTTCGGTATGATCAATATACGCTTATCCAAACACGGAGGTTTGCTGCGCAGTTTACATATGGCGAGGCTGGCTGAGGAGCATGGCCTGAGCTATCAGCTTGGCTGTCATGTGGGAGAAACCGGTATTCTCTCAGGTTTAGGCCGGGTAGCAGCCTCGCTGATGGAACAGCCGGTGTATGTAGATGGGTCTTACGACCGGCATTTGCTGTCGGAGAATATTATAACAGAGGATTATTTTTTCGGGTACGGCGGGATTGCCTCGATTAGGAGGAATCAGGCTGCCGGATATATTGTGGATACCTCAAAAATGGAGAAACTAACAAGTGATTACTACGCATGTTCTTGAAAAATGGGAAACCTTGAATCGCGAATACCTGATGCAGCTGAAGGGCAAGATGGTGGCGGTAACCTTTTCGGCCGGGAAAGATTCCTCGGCGGCCCTTTACCTTCTAAACTCAGTGAAGGAAAAATACAACTTCGACGTAACTGCATTCTTATATGCTTTTCCCCGCCACCGCTATACTGAGGAACTGGGGCAAGAGCTAAAGTTGTTCTGGAGTGCTCTGGGGGTAGACTTGACCTACCAGATGTCTGATGTTGATGACTCGGTGCTCGAAGAGAGTGAGAACCCCTGCCGTCCCTGCCAGAATATTCGTAAAAAGGTGCTTCCAGAGCTTTTCTCACGGCTCCGTAGGCCGGTTGAGGAGGTAGTTCTGGTTTCGGGGCATAGCTTGTGGGACCTTGCCGGATACGCTCTCAATCGACTGGTAGGAGATGCACTGGCCGATTCAACCTCCCATGCCGAGGTGTACTCTGAAGAGCGGTTTTTAGAGATATCTCAACGCTTCTATATCTACCTCTCCATGCCTGAAGGCTATGCAGTGTACCGGCCGATGCTGGTATTGAATGCTGATGAAATCGAACTGCTGTGTGAAGAAAAAAAATTACCGGTTTTAGATGTTACCTGCCGATACTCATTAATGAGACCAAAAAAGGTACTCGGCGGGTACTTCGAAAGATTTGGGTATCGTTTTACCTATCAGCAGGTGTTTGAATTTGCCCGTAGTTATTTGCATATCGCTGATCTCGAGACGGTACAATCGATTACTCAGGAAGAGTACCTCACAAAGAGGTTTTAGATACTAGAATGCCGTACAGAAAAAGCATAAAACTCCACAATGAAGTAAACTGCCTGAATATTAAGGTGGTGTACGATTATATGCTTCGTAAGGCACCAGAGCTAGCTCTACGCCTGTTTGACAATCTTCCAGAGCCTTACAGCACTGTTTCATCGCCAGAAACGGTATTAACTGATGAAAATAACTGGGTTACCAGTGCCCTCATAGTTAAAATATTCGAGAACGCTCGCAGCTTATTGAACGATCCGCATGCTCCTTTCCAAATTGGGAGAGATTCGATCGAAAAAAGAGAGTTCGGCTATATTCAAAAGTTTTTTTTGGTTACCTTTGGCGGGCCAACCGGCTTATTGAAGCGGATCAACCACATTAACTCCCAGTTTAACCACACAAAAATAATGGAAATTATTTACAGTTCCCCCTCCCGCGCGGTAGTGCGGTTGCATTGGAAGGAGAACCGAGTACTGTCGAAAGATATTTGCAGCTTTAATAAAGGGATATATTCAGCGATACCCACTATCTGGAAGCTTTCGCCGGCCCAGGTTGAAGAACCTTTTTGCTACTTCAATGGTGATCCATATTGCCAGTTCAATATCCAGTTTCATGCGAACAGTTGGAGGCCTTATCATCTGCTGAGTTTATTCCAAACCCGCAAGGCCCAGCTTTTATCGGCCTTGGAGCAGATAGAAAGCGATAAACTGGCTTTGAAAAAACAGTATGACGAAGTAAACCGACTGAATCATGAATTGTATGACAAAGTAGAGAAACTTAGGGCGGTGAACCTCGCTTCAAATATGCTTGTCTCTCAGTCCAGTTCAGAAGAAATTTTAAAGGCAACCATGAAATCGATGGTTGAAGTGCTCGATTTTGACCGGGCTATTATCATGCTGGTTGATGAGGATAGACGTTTTCTTGAGTTTAAGTATGCAATCGGTGATAGTCCGGAGGCGATCGAGCGTCATTTGCGAGGGTATCGAATACCCCTTGCACGAAAGGAAAACATTATGGCCAGGGTCTTTCAGGAAGCAAAACCAATGTATATACAGGATCCTATTACCACCGGCCTTCATCCAACCAACCGAATTCTGAGCAACTTTGACGTCTCTTCATTCATAATTGCACCCCTGCGAACCGGCGACAAGGTAATTGGAATTGTTGGAGCTGATCGTCTAAAGAGCAAGGGAAAAGTAAGCCCCCGGGATTTGGATGAATTGTCCATTTTTACCAACACGATTGCCGAAACGCTTCATAAGGCTCAGCTTAAGGAAGAGATTGAAAGCGGTTATGTAAACACCGTAGGGGCTTTGGTTCAGGCAATTGAAGAGAAGGATGCGTATACCCGGGGACATTCGGAACGGGTAGCCGAGTTGTCCCTGAGAATTGGGCGGGTACTTGGCTTAGATCAACATCGGTTAGAATATTTGCGGATTGGCTGTCTGCTACATGATGTAGGGAAAATTGGAATTTCCGAATCGATTGTACGTAAACCTAAAAATCTGACTGCATCAGAGTACAATATTATTAAGCAGCACCCCTTAAAGGGAGCGGAAATAGTAAAGCCCATCAGCTTTTTAAAGGACCATATGTACATCATTCGTAACCACCATGAGTGGTATGACGGCTCCGGCTATCCTGATGGTTTAAAAGGGGATACTATTCCGCTTGAAGCGCAGATAGTGAGTGTAGCGGATGCATATGATGCGATTACCTCTACCCGGCCTTACCGAAAAGGATTAACCCCAAAAGAAGCTCTACATCGAATTACACTGCTCTCCGGCAGTCAATTTGCGCCCCCGGTGGTGAAGGCATTTAAGCAGGTGTACTCTCATCTCTTTCAGGAAGGCGGCAACAACCAAGCTGAAGTTTCAGAAGTTCTAAAATCCGAATTAGTTCCAAAAACCGAAAATCCAAAAACCAAAATGAAAACGAGTATTGCAGATTAAGCGTGGCATCCCCTCGCGGAAAGCGCATAAATGCCTCTCCTTTCACATTCCATAGCTGTATTATAGCTGTATTATACTAAAAATGCTTGCCATATGCTCTTTAGCAGGTGAAAATTGTTCTGCAAAAGTCTTTTTTCAAAAAAATAACCTGCCAAGGAGGAGTAAGATGAAGCTTAACTTGTCCAAATTTTTTCAATTGAGATGGAACGTTTTTCTATTCAGAAGGCTGCCGTATGGCGCGGGGTATGCGTACATGCAGATTGTTGGAAAGCTGTATTATCTGGTGCGCCGGAAAGAGAAGCATCTGATCGAGCGTAACATTCGGGATATGATGCAGGGCAAGACGCATCGGGAGCTGCGCCGGATTTACAGGAGCACATTCAATGGAATTTTTACTCATTACTTTGAAAAAATGTACTCTGCATTTAAAGATGTTGAAGATATTCAACGATTGGTAGATAGGCGTTTCAGCATTCAAAATGAACATATTTTGAATGAAGCCTTGCAGCGGCAGAAGGGTGTAATTTTGGTTACCGCACACTGGGGAGCGGTTGAATTTATACCATGGGTATTGGCGTTGAAGGGGTATCCGGTGAGTGTGATATTAGAATGTCAGACTCCCCATCTTGCCCGTGCTTTAAAAACCAGAGCCGCCCGGTTGGGTGCGGATTTGATTAGCTCTGCTGATGGTCAGTCGGTATATGGCCGGGCTTTGGAGAGCCTGCAGTCCAATCGTTTTCTGATGACCGAGTGTGACGAGGTTGATGTATGGAGAAAAAAGAAGGGGCGTACAATCCGTCTGTTCGACAAGACCCTCTTCTTTGATAATACCCTCGACCTAATGGCACAGCGTTCGGGGGCTCCGGTGGTGGGGGTGTTTCTCAGAAGGGACTCCTCCAATCGGTATACCCTCATTTGCGAGCCGATAAATAACGGCAGTGCGGCCAACAGAACGTCTGTCCGGGCACTCCATCTCTGGCAGAAATATGTCAGCCGTTTTCCGGAACAGTGGTACCAATGGAAAAAGTGGGCTGCCATGAAGGTTGCCTAACATGCCTGTGGTTACTACTTTAAATGCAGAAAGCATATTGAGGAGTAAAAGGCATGGAACATCATGCAGTAGCACGTTTCGAAAAGAGACTGAAAGCCGTATTTGATGCTGCCGACGATTATCTTGAGGAGAAATATGGTGGAATGTACCCGCTGCATCCGGCTCGGGCCAAAAGAGGAAAAACTGCGAATAAGCAGTCCGACGGTTTGTTTAATGTGGGGGCCTCATTTACAGCCGGATACGGAAGTGAACATGGCCGTGGGTATGTGCTCGATGTAGATATGGTGACCCTGTCTAATGTACCGGATGAAAAAGAAGAGGAGATCGAAGACGACGCGGTTCAGTTTATCCGTGGAAAGATAGCAGAGTACTTTCCTGAAAGAGATCTACAGGTGTACCGCGATGGACGTACCTTCAAAATCACAGGAGACCTGAGCCTCGGGGAAACTTAAATTCTTCTGATATGGAAGTGGTTTTAGAGAGGTAAAGGCAGCCCCAGAGCGGGGTAATCCGCTTTTGGATGGTTTCGCCTGGGGTGCTTATAGTATCGTTCTTTCCGGTTTACATGTGTTTCCAAAAGCGGTAGTTGTTCCGCTCAATTTCCTCTAAGGAGGGCATATAAAAACATTTAGTCTGTTTTTGCGAGGCGAAAGTAAATCCCTCGCGAATATATTTGAAGGAGCTTTGATCGATTGAACTGTCGAGACAGAGCCCTTTGGTATGTTTGGTGGGTGAGTTTTTCAGCTCCAAATATGAATCACGCAGACGGGATGGGTGGATACTCTTAATTGGAGATTCCTTAAAAGGGTGCTTTTCAAACTCTTCGATAAACTTCTCAATCTCCAGGTCAATTTGGGTGAAGAATAACGAAGGGGCTCCCTTTGGATTATGAGGCGAGGTAATGTAAGAACTAAACTCTCTCACGTTATAATCGCTTAAGACCAACATGCGCAGCGGGGCCATCTCAGCATATATTCTAATCTCGTTACTCTCCTCATTCGGACAGCGGAATTGTTCCGGTTCCAGCGACAGCACATCGCCTTCCGGGTTTACCAGGTGGAGAGTCTTAATTGCATCAAAATCCATATGCTCAAGAACACGGTGGCTGGATATAAATTTGGTTGCTTTCGGACGCCCATCCTCGTGGGGAACAAGCTCGTTCAGCATATCTTCTATGGGAAAGTAGGGGTGACGAAAGTCGACATCTATTCCGGCGAAGATTACTTTACCACTGTAGTACCGGGATGATCCGGAGGTATAGTGGTCGGCAAATTGCTCGGGGTTGAGCTGCGATCCAACCAAGGCCAGGTTGGGGTGTAGTATTAAATACAGACGCTTCTTATATTCCATTTTTTCAGCCTCCAAAAAACGACTTGAGCATCGGGGCAATTACCAGCGACACTACCGCCATTAGCTTAATTAATATGTTAAGTGCAGGACCGGCGGTATCTTTGAAAGGGTCGCCTACGGTGTCTCCAACCACTGAAGCTTTATGTGCATCCGAGCCTTTCCCGTTGATTTCTCTTTCTTCAATCATTTTTTTTGCATTATCCCACGCTCCGCCGGTATTAGCCATGAAAATTGCAAGAACCACACCCGACGAGGTCACCCCAATCAGCAAACCGGCCAGCATGTGAATGCCCCCGATGAAACCAATTAGTACTGGGGTAGCTGCCGCCACAATACCAGGAAGCATCATCTTTTTCAATGCAGCGCTGGTACTGATATCAATACAACGCCGGTAATCCGGTTCCACCTCTTCAGTCAGAATCCCGGGTTTTTCTCGGAACTGCCGACGCACCTCTTCAATCATCGCAAAGGCAGCATCGCCGATGGCGTTCATCGCCATGGATGAGAAGAGATAGGGGATAACCGCCCCAAGCAGAACTCCCACCAGAACGTCAACATCCATCAAATCAATTACCTCAATACCTACTTCCTGACGAAAAGCGGTAAAGAGTATGATAGAAGTGAGGGCCGCTGAACCGATAGCAAAGCCCTTTCCGATGGCGGCCGTGGTGTTTCCAACGGCATCCAGTTTATCAGTAACTTTACGCACTTCCGGTGGAAATTCGGCCATCTCAGCTAAACCACCGGCATTGTCGGCAATGGGACCGTAGGCATCCACTGCCAACTGAATTCCAAGGGTCATCAGCATACCCAGGGCAGCAATTGCAATTCCGTACAGGCCGGCTAGTGCCGAACCGCCTAAGATAGCTACAATAATAAAAATTACCGATGGGAAACTGGACAGCATGCCCATACCGATTCCAGTGATAATATTGGTTGCAGTACCGGTTTCGCTGGCCCGCACAATTGCTTCAACCGGACCCTTATCAGTACCGGTAAAGTATTCGGTCAGCAGCCCTAATGATGTTCCGGCTGCCATCCCGACTAGCGCTGAAAAGAAAACTCGGTAGGGATTCGCTGCGAGGACCGCCGTGCTTCCGGCTGCACTTGGAGCCCCTCCGATGACAAACAGTGCGGCCCCAAATGCCATCACTGCTGCGATTCCGGCCGCCCCGAAGGTCCCTGCATTGAGGGCAACCTGCGGTGATTTCCCAGGTTTTATTCG
>JAIPFV010000151.1 GCA_021736475.1 Spirochaetia bacterium
TTGCCCAGCACGGTGAGTCCCGCAGCTACGAGCACTACTCCGCACCCCTGGAGAGACACTATAAAGTAGATGTCTACTCCCCGCAAAAAGAATACTTTGTAACAATTTTTTCCGATATAACTGATAACAAGCTGATTCAGGAGGATTTTCGTCAAACCCGTGACTTCTTAGAGACCGTGCTCGAGAGTATTCGCGACGGAATTAGCGTACTCGAGCCTGACCTGACTATCCGCCATGTGAACCGGAGAATGGAGGAGTGGTACGGGCCGGCGGACTCCCTGATTGGTAAGAAGTGTTACCAGGTGTTTCAAAACCAAGCCCGCATGTGTAAGGACTGCCCGGTGGCACGCGCTATGCAGAGCAAACAGCCGGCGAAAAGTACTGTTCATTGGGGCCCTGCCCAGGGCATTGAATGGGTCGAGTCGTACGGGTACCCGATGTTTGATAAAGAGAGCGGTGAGGTAACCGGCGTGATCGAAGTAATACGTGATATTACCGAACAAAAGCAAGCCGCCGAAGCTGTGGCGGAAGCCAACTGGCATCTGGAGGAGCAGACAGTTATCGCCAAGGAGATGGCCTCTCAAGCGGAAATGGCCAGCCAGGCAAAGAGCGATTTTCTGGCCAATATGAGCCACGAAATCCGAACTCCCATGAATGCGGTGGTTGGTTTTACCGATTTACTGCTGACCAGTACTCTTACGCCGATTCAACGGCAGTATTTAGATAATGTTCACGCCTCCGCCGACTCGCTGTTGGTGCTTATCAACGATATTTTGGATTTCTCAAAGATAGAAGCCGGGCGGCTGGAGTTGGAGTTAACGACCCTGAATCTGCATGACCACCTGGAAAAAGCAATGGATATTATCACCTTTATAGCCCATGAAAAGGGGCTCGAGCTTATCCTGGACCTTGACCCGGAACTTCCCCATTTAGTATCCGCGGATTCTGTCAGGCTGAATCAGATATTGACCAATTTGCTAACCAATGCGGTTAAATTTACCGAACAGGGCGAGGTAGAGCTGCGAGCTCGGCGTGCATCGGCGGATAATCCGAGCACGGTGCAGTTTACGGTACGGGACACCGGGATTGGTCTGACTGAGGAGCAGAGAGAAAAGATATTTGACTCCTTTACCCAGGCGGACCACTCAACAACCCGTAGATACGGGGGCACCGGACTCGGTTTATCCATATCCAAGAGTTTAGTAGAACAGATGGGCGGGCAGCTGCAGGTCGAAAGTTCTCCAAACGAGGGCAGTACCTTTTCCTTCAGCCTCACTTTTACTGTGGAGGAGATAAAGCCCCGCACCGAACAACTACCCTTGAATATTAAAACGGCTCTTATGGTCGATGATAACCGGCACAACCGGACTATACTGGATGCAATGTGTCATTATTGGGGAATTGAAAGCCATTCGGTAGGCAACGGGCTTGAGGCTCTTGAATATCTAAAATCCGGCGCGGCGGTTGATGTGGTGGTGCTCGATTATCATATGCCCTTTATGGACGGTTTGGATGTGGCCTCAAAATTTCGCGATGATCTAGGCTTATCGGCCGAGGATTTACCGATCATTTTGCTGTACAGTTCCGCCGATGATCCCCGAGTCTTGGAACGCTGCAAAGAGCTGGGAATTGATTACAGACTGGCAAAACCGATTAAGATGAGCCGGCTGCAGGAAGTGTTGGAGCGTGTCCAGAACCGGGGTCAAGAGGAGAGCGGGCACTTGGATCAGCCCGCGGGGCTGCCGGCGGAGCTTTCGGCGGGCGAGAGTGCTGGTCAACGCGAGTATCTGGGCGCGGGGCAGAGCAGGGGCTCGGGAAGCGGCGGTGGCAGTGGTGCGGGTAGTGGGCAGGAGTATCGGATTCCAGCTGCCGGAGCTGAGGAAAGCGCTGAAAAGATCACCGTACTGGTTGCCGAAGACAACCCGCCGAATATGCTGCTGGCCAAGGGCTTGTTGGCAAAAATGTTTTCTGAGGTTAAGATAATCGGGGCTACAGACGGAAATGAGGCGGTTGAGCTGTTTACTCAGAACCTCCCGGCTCTCATATTGATGGATGTACAAATGCCGGAAAAGGACGGCTACAGTGCTACCGCCGATATTCGTGCGTATGAAGCCGAGCATGGGGGGCACACCCCGATTATAGCATTAACCGCCGGCGCATTAGAGGGCGACCGTGAGATGTGCTTGCAGGCGGGCATGGATGATTACCTTGCCAAACCGATTCAGATAAATGTTCTGCGTGAGAAAGTGCAGTATTGGGTGTACGAAAAACAGAAGAAGCCGGCAGCTGCGGCTGACGGATCGCCTAGAGCTAATCATGTTTCCTCGCTGCAGGAGTCCCGGGAATATCTTTATCAGCAGGGACATGATGATGAGATTATAGATCAGATGTTTGAAATGCTCCTGGAGCGCGGGCCGAAGTTGCGGAGTGCCATGCAGTCGGCACTGGATGCCCATGATTTGGAAAGTTTGAAGAAGACAGCTCATTCGGCCAAGGGAATTCTAAACACCCTGGGAATGGAGACCGCGGCGGAGCATGCGGTGGATATTGAAAAACGGGTGGATGCGGGCGAGCTGGAAGCTGCCGCTGCTGCCGCCGGGCTGTTGATGGAAGATCTGTCCCGCTTGGTAGAGCTTATACAGCGGGAAAGAGGATAAGCCTCCACCGTGCTGAGTTGGGCGGACAGAGTTTGCCCCGACCGGTCCCCGTCGCTTGTCTTGACAGCTGCCGTAGGCCGGGCTATTATTCGCGCAGCCCATGAACCATTTAATTTTATTTATGTACATTTTACACGTCTCCTTCGGTGTGGCCGGTGTCGCAGCGATGGCGGTGCTCCACTCCCGTATGCGCCGTAAAATTACCGGGGCGCTGCTGTGGGTAATGGGCTGCCTTTTAGCCTCTGTGTTTTTAACCTTAGTGCAGTACTATTTTGTATCGGTCATGTCGGACGTGCCGGGATACATGTATGTCCAGTACAGCCTTAGCTTAATCATTGCCCTGGCCCTGTACGGAGGGCTGCTGGTACTGATGCTGCATTTGCCGAAGGTACCTAACCTGCTGGCGGTAATTGTTACTCTATTTGTGGTCGGTATTCAGGTAGGGCGGATGCTGCTGGTACTGCTGGCTGCCCCGGAAATTGCCCAGCGAATTCGATTTCCGGCGGTCGCCCTCATTTCGGCCTACCTTTTCTTTCTGGGGATGGTCTTCTATCGTTCGGCTGCTGAGGAGCCCGATGAAACCTTATCCCTTCTCTTGAAGCGATTGAGCATTCTGACGCTGATTTTTGCCCCCGCCTCAACCCTTTTTTATCTGATCTCGTATCAGTTTCCGGCGCTCGGGAGGCTGCATATTTCTCTTGATTTTATCTATTTTTCGGTATGGAGTATTCTTACCATCGCTGTTTTTCTGCGCTATTTATCCAGACCCACCGCACTGCTTGAAGAAGGAAAGATAAGTTCGGCTTTTATCTCAGCGTATAAAATTACTAAGCGGGAGGCGGAGGTAGTAGAATTGATCAGCCACGGCCTCAGTAATCAGGAGATTGCCGACCGTCTGTTTGTCTCTTTTACCACCGCCCGTAGCCATATCTACAATATTTTTCAAAAAACCGGTGCCAAAAGCCGGGTAGAGTTGCTCCGGATTGTAACCGGCTACCGACAGTAACACCGTTAATAACAAAAATATAGGGAAGTTGTATGTGGAATAAATGGTTCGGGATGTATCGCGGCCTGCCGCGGGGAATATACGCCCTTTTTCTGGCACAAATTGTAAATGCAATCGGTAATCTGGTTTATCCCTTCCTCACCTTTTTCCTGACCCAGCGGCTGGGCTACAACAGCGCCGCCGCTGGAACCTTTATCTTCTTTGCCTCGGTGGCCTATGTGCCGGGTTCTCTGCTGGGGGGGAAGCTGGCCGACCATGTGGGCCGAAAGAAGATTTTAATCGGTGCGCAGGGCTTAGCCGGGCTGATGCTGATCCCTTGTGCCTTTCTGGGTACCAGCCCGATAGTACCCTGGCTTATTATTGCCACCCACTTCTTCGGCGGGGCTGCCAACCCCACCCATGAGGCGATTACCGCCGACATGACCTCCGGAGAGCAGCGCAAGGCCGCCTTTTCCCTGCTCTATCTGGGTCATAACATCGGTTTTTCGGTGGGGCCGATGATTGCCGGTTTTCTGTTTACCCACTCGCTGCCCTTATTATTTTTGGGGGATGCGCTTACAACCTTCGTGGCCCTGGGCTTTGTAATTGCCATGGTCCCGGAGTCTAAGCCCAGCGAAGAGGAACTGGCCGCAGGGACGGAGGAGCTGTCCAACGAACGCTCGGAAGTGGGCGGTCTGCTGCCGGTACTCCTTCGCCGGCCCTATTTAATTGCCTTCTCACTGTTCTCGCTGCTGCTGACCTTTGTGTATGCCCAGTTTACCTTCAGTTTGCCCCTGCAGCTGGAGGAGCTGTTCCCCCACAAGGGGCCGGTGTATTACGGGTCGCTGATGACGGTAAATGCGCTGGTGGTTATCTTCCTTACCACCCCGCTGATCGGCCTGACCAAAAAGGTAAAGCCCGTGCTGAGCGTGGCGGTGGCGGCCCTGCTGTTCGCCGTTGGCTTTGGGATGGTGTTTCTGATCGGTACGCTGCCCCTGTTTATTCTGTCCACCGTTATCTGGACTATGGGAGAGATTCTGCAGGCCACCAACACCAATGTCTACATTGCCAGCCACACCCCCATAAGCCACCGGGGTCGCTTTAACTCGATTCTGCCGATTATTATCGGCACCGGTTTTGCGATTGGACCGCCGGTGATGGGCAAGTTTATCGAACTGTATTCGGTAGTATGGGTCTGGCCGCTCATGGCGGGGCTGTCCCTCTTCTCCTGTGCAGCCTTAGGCGTGTTGTTTTTAATAGAGAGTCGCAGGGGTAAAAAGCCCATATATAGCTAAGGCGCCTTACCTAAGCTAAGCAAAATTCTTTGGTTTTTTTTGCACTGGAGTTGACAAAATTTTATATTATCGATATATTTATATCGTAAAAAATAGCGAATTAGTGACCTACGGTTTTTCAAAAATCGTTTATCTTTGCAAAACCTGCGTTGATTTAGGGGCACCGACCAATCCACTGCCCGGATGTCCCGGAACCTCTTTTTGTATGCTGAGCGGCTCGTCTACAGACTTGTAGACGAGCCGCTCTTTTTTTATGACTTTTATGGCTATCATGATGGCCTTGCCGACAATCAGATAAACTCTATCTCAGTCTCTTTCAGGTAGAGCAATTCTAAATTTGGAAGTCATCAGACTTCCAAATTTAGAATTTGCTTCATTTTCTTAGAAAAAATTGATGTTTCAAAACGGTTGGAGGCATTCTAATTTTGAATAGTGCAATGCACTATCCAAAACTAGAATTGCTGTTTCAGGTAATTTGTTTTCAGCAGGTCGGCAATCCGACATACCAGAGTGCGCTTTAGCCCGAGCAATTTCTGCTTCAGTTCAGATGTTCAAGGAGGGTGGAAATACCGATAAGTATTAAAATTATGCCCCCCGCATATTCAACCTTATCTTCCAACAGATCGTACAATTTTTCACCGGCCTTCATTCCAAAGAAGCTCATGAAGAAGGTGACAATACCGATTATAA
>JAIPFV010000045.1 GCA_021736475.1 Spirochaetia bacterium
CAAATTTAGAATGCTCACTTTTTGTTTAAGCTAAGTAATTTATCTTAAAGCTTTTGAGGTTATTCTAATTTTGGAAGTCTTATGACTTCCAAAATTAGAATTCCTGCAGTCGGTACTTTTGCAAGTTACTTTTTTGGTCGATAATACGAATGATGAGAAAGCGTATACTCACACTCACAGGTACTTTATTGCTGTTGCTGAGTGCTGTCAGCAGTGGCTATAGCGAGCAGAAACAAATCTCACTAGGATTTGATGACGGCTGGCAACATGCGGCACAGTTTGCCGGTACAAGACTTCAAAAAGGTCGGCAGGGCTTTCTCGATATCACCCTGGAGCCGGTTCAGTACTCAGCCTCTGCTCCAATGACCGACCTGCTAATTCATTTTGAAACTTCCCAACCCCTTGATGTTACAGGAAACTACACACTGGAACGGGAAGGGGGCTTTTCGATCGTTCCCGATGGACGGGCAGGCGTGAACGCCGGTAAATTTTCTTCTTTCCGCGGTGGAATCAGTCTGGTTCCATTCGTGAACACACAAAACTCTGCAAACCAGCCTCTGTTTAGCCCGGGAATGCTCGGCGGAAGTTTTACTATTGAATTCTGGCTCTCTCCTCAATATCTGGAGGACGGCGAAACTATCCTCCGCTGGAGCGGGCAGAGGGAACATCGTAACCAGGTGCAATTGCAGTCGCTCAGCACCACTGTGAATAACCGCAAACTGGAATGGCAGCTTCATAATCTGTTTCTGCAGCCTGACCACCAGGAAAATACGTTTGTTCTAAAGGGACGGAAGGCCATGGTCCCGGAGAAGTGGCATCATCATATGCTTCGCTATCAGTCCGAAACCGGGGTACTGGAATATCTGGTAGATGGAGTACCGGCGGATGTGACTTATTGTACCGAAGACGGAAATCCTTCAGGTACCATATTCCGCCCCTATGTGGGAGAGCGATCCAAATCAGAGATCGAAATTGCCCCGCAATTTAATGGGTTGCTCGATGAACTGCGAATTACCCGGAGTTTTGTGGAGGCACCGACATTGCATGGCCTTTCATCTGCCGGAGGATATACAACTATCGGTCCGCTGGATTTCGGAGAAGCGGAATCTACCCTGTTATCTATCGATGTTGAATATGAGGAGCCGGGAGACAGCAAAAGCTTTTTCTATTACAGAATCGACACACAGCAGGAGTGGATCCCCTTTCAGCCTGGAGAGAGCCTCCAACCCGCACCCACCGCTCGCTATCTCGAACTTAAATTTCAACTCTACCCCGACGGTATAGGCTCTCAATCTCCCAAAGTTTCAAGTGCAGCAATCGATTACCGGCCCAATTTACCCCCTCCACCGCCCACCGGCCTCACTGCGCGCCCAGCACACGGGGCGATAGAGTTGTCCTGGAACCCCATTCAACAAACTGACTTGGCAGGATATATTGTATACTACGGTACTTCTTCGGGGATATACAGATCCTCAGATTCAAATGCAGGAGCATCTCCTATCGACGTAGGCGCTCGTACCAGCCTTAGCTTGGAGGGTTTGCAAAACGGTACTTTGTATTATATTGCGGTAGCCGCTTATGATACAGCCGGCAGACAACATCGCAGCAGTCTATCACACGAAGTATCCGCACGACCTTCAGACTTCTACGGAGATTGACTTATGGATATAAGTGAGAAATTTCATTGGGCTCAAAATGCACTCTCCTTTTACGATTATGAACAAGCCGAAAAACTGGCCTGGGAGATAAGGGAGGCACAGCCGCAGATACCCGCTGTATACCTTCTGTTGGGTAACATTTATACCAATACCGACCGATATCACGAGGCAATCAACTCTTATCTGCAGGCCATCGAGCTGGATAGTGACAATGTAGAAGCCTATAACAATTTGGGAATCGCTTACCGAAAGCAGGATACTATAGAAAAGGCTCTGAAGGTTTTTGGAAAGGCTCATAAACTGGCCCCCGACCGGGCTGATATTACCTATAATTACGCAAACTGTTTCAAGCAACTAGGAAATCCCCAAAAAGCTGAGCAGCTGTACCGCCAGGCAATCCAGCAGGATGCCGGTTTTTTGATGGCTTACAACAACCTCGGAAACCTCTATCATCATCAAGGCCGCACACAGGATGCAATCGAGCTGTTCCAGCGTGGCTTGAAGCACGACGAGAATCATCCTATCCTACGGTATAACCTGGGAATAGCACTAGAGAGTCTTGGAGACTATGAAAAAGCCGTCACCGAATACCAGCGCAGTTTGAAAAGCAAGCCCGGCTGGGCCCGAGGCTTAAACAACCTAGGGGTAGCCCTTCAAAAACTGGAAAAATATGATGAAGCCGAGCGTGCTTTTCAGGACCTTTTGAAAAATAATCCCCAGGACCATCAAGCCCACAACAACTTAGGAGTGCTGTTATCCGCACAAAAAAAGTACTCCGAAGCCGAGCATTTTTTCCAGCAAGCCCTGAACTATAATCCAAGCTACAAAAATGCGGCACTTAACCTCGGCAGAATGCACATCGAGACAGGGTCCGACCAACAGGCCTTGGAAGAACTGCAGAATCTATTAAAGGACGATCCTGAGAACAGTAAAATCCGGTACGAGGTTGCAACGCTTCTGCTTAGAGAGGGAAAAACCACCGCGGCGCTTAACCATATCAATCAGCTTCTGCATATTGACCAGAACAACCCGGACTACCTGCTGTTATTGGGGAAAGTCCGCCGGCGACTCGGCTCACACGCCAAAGCACTCCCTCCTCTGGAAAAAGCGGTCCGAATTAACCCCCACTCTGAAGATGCAAGTTTAGAACTGGGAAGGACCCTTATTGAAATGTCCCGCTACTCTGAGGCGACACGCCGTTTATCCGCTTTTCTGAAACTGCATCCTGACACTCTGCAGATAGAATTGATGCTGGCTGAGGTTGAGCTTCAATCAGGCAATCTCGAAGAGGCCTTGGATCAGTTTCTATCCCTTAAACAGAAATATCCGGATAATGAATATGTACTGGAAGGCTTACTGCGCTGCTATCAGAAGCTTGGCAGAAAAGAGGAAGCCCTACAGATCGCAGAAGATATTGTTCATCTGTTCGGAGATCCAACCGGAACCGATGACCTCGACAAATTAGAAGAAGGTTTATCTCTCTACGATCAGCTGGTAAGTGATTTCGCTATGGATAATCAGAATGATTGGGAGAAAAACCTTCGCGAGTACCTCCATCGGGACGAGGTAGAAGAGGATATTGCACCCGAACCGCCCGAACAGGACTTGGATTTTGAAATAGAGGCGGATATTGAGGGAGAGATGGTCCCGATTATCGACATCGGAGGAATAGAGCCGGTGATTGCGGTAGATGAAGAAGAGGGAGACACCATTACCCTCTCGGAAGAGGAAGAGGATTTAGAACCCCCTGAAGAACTTCCCGAGGAGGAAGAAGAGCCGCTTAAGGCCGAGATGCTGGGCGGTTCGGCCGGAGAACAGCCAGCTGAATCATCCTCAGACCAGCCTCAGTCTGCCCCTCAACCCACGCCCCAGCAGACTGACCCCCAATCCACGCCCCAGCAGTCTGCTCAACCTCAAGCTCAAGCTCAGCAAGCGGGCCGGGAACAAGGGTATCCACCGCCCCAGTTCATCCCCTATCCGATGATGCAGCCTGCCTCACCACAGCCTCAGCAGCCCCCGCAGCCTCCACAGCCTCAGCAGCCTTCGCCTTTTTCCCAAGCGCAGACTAGACCGGAGGGGAGGCAGCCGGCTTCTTCAGAAAAACTGCCCGACGACAGGCCCCTGTTTCCGCAAGACAGTGAAACAATAGAAGATGCCCTTGCCTCCCCGGAACCGGAGCCCTCTGAGGAAGCTACTCCTGAGGAAGCTACTCTTGAGGAAGAGCCGGAGGAGTTGCAGCCCGAACCTGAAGAAGAAAAGGAAGAGGTTAACGCGAACGCTGCTGAAAATTTGCTGGACTACCTGTCAGGACTTACTGAATATCTACCGAATGAAGTTCGTAGTACCTACGAAGACAGCGAGATGAAGCTGCGCATGGAAGCGCTCCGCAGTAAGCTGAAAGGCGAAGGGGGGCTGCATGTCATTGCCGAAAGGCTGAAACGACAGCAGCAGGCCTCTCAACCCACAGACTCTCCCTCCCAAACCGCTAAAACTACCGAGACAGAATCCGTGGTAACCGGGGAGGAACAGAGGGGGCTGTTTTCAAATAAAAAGCACATACATCCTCAGCAAATCGAATCTACCTTTGGATATTTGGAAAGTTTGACTGAACAGCATCCAAATCAGGAGATTGGTGTTGCCCTGAAAAGAAAAATGCGTGATATTATAATGAAACTACGGGGATCGTAATAAATGGAATATGAAAAGAACCTAAAAAAAGTCGGCCTTTATATTCGAAAGATGCCGAGCCTGCCCACTTCAGTGGCAAAAGTGCTTGAACTGGCCAACGATCCCAACGTCTCTCCGGCAGATCTAAACCAGGTAATTAGTCTTGATCCGGTCTTAATGGGTAAAGTGATGAAGCTGATCAATTCAGCTTACTACGGACTGCATCAAAGAATAACCTCTTTGGTTCGTGCGATTATCATGCTGGGCGTTAACACGGTGAAAAACCTGGCCCTCTCCACCGCAATTTTAAGCAACCTTGGTTCGGACTCCCATTTTCAAGTAATTAACATGAACGGATACTGGCGGCACTCACTCTGTGTCGGTGTTACCGCAAAGCTCATTGCAAAACAGAAAGGGGTTCCGGCCAATCAACAGGAGAGCTTCTTTGTTGCGGGCCTGCTGCATGATATCGGTAAAATTCCCTTAAACAACACCCTCTCTCAGGAGTACCTGGAGGTACTGGCCCTTTCCGACCGCACCCGCAAGCCCCTGTATAGGAGCGAAAAAGAGATTATTGGTTTTTCCCACGCCGATGTGGGTAACATCATATCCAAGGCGTGGAAACTGGGAGATGAGATCCATGATGCAATTGTGTACCATCACCGCTGTTCCGAATACACCGGGCCGCACCGGATTATCCTGCTGAGCGTTATTGTTGCCAATTATTTTGCCAACAGCTACGACATCGGCTTCTCCGGGAACCGGTATCCCGAGGCTGTCCCTCAGGAGCTGTACAATGAACTCGGGATTTCTTTAGACTGGCTGGAATCTGTGGAAGAACAGGTGAACCAGGAAATAGATAAGGCGAAGGTGTTTCTCAAAATTGCGGAATAGCGTGAATACGTATGGAGTACAGGTATGATGAAAATAAAGCTATGGGGTGTTCGCGGCTCAATTCCCTGTCCAGGTCCTGAGACGGTTGAATTCGGCGGAAATACCGCCTGCATAGAGCTTCGAGTAGGGGATACAGACCGTCTAATCATTCTTGATGCAGGCTCCGGGATTCGTAAGCTTGGAGAACACATTTTAAAGCACGATATTCCAAAGGGTCCGTTGAAAACCCAGCTCTTTCTCACCCATACCCACTGGGATCATATTATGGGCTTTCCCTTCTTTATTCCTATTTTTATTCCGGGTACGGAAATTGATGTATATGGACCGGTCACCTATGAGGATGAAGGGCTGGATAAAATAATAGGAGATCAACTGCGCTACCGCTATTTTCCGGTAAAGCACAGCGAGCTTTCAGCCCAGTTCCGCTACCACCCCCTCAAAGAGGGCACCATGGATCTGGGGGACGGACTGTTTGTTACCACTAAGTACCTCAACCATCCGATTCTGTGTCTCGGTTACCGTTTTGAATACAAAGGAAGGGCATTCTGCACCGCCTATGACACTGAACCCTTTCGGAATGTTTTTCCCACTGATCCCGAGGCACCAGGGTATGATCCGGAGGCAGCCTCCGAAGGTGAAGCGGCCGCCCGCGAGGAGAACGAAAAGGTGCTGCGATTCTTCCAGGACGCTGACCTGCTTATCCATGACTCCCAGTACACTAAGCAGGAGTATCTGTCCTCGAAACTCGGCTGGGGGCACTCGCCCTTTGAAACCGCAATAAACTCTGCACATAAAGCGAACGTGAAACGGTTGCTTCTGTTTCACCACGATCCAAACCGCACCGACGATCAGCTAAAAGAACTCCTATCCGGATACCGTGAGCAGGTACAGGGAAAAACCGATATGAAGATCGAGATTGCCCAGGAGGGCACCGAAATAATATTGCAGTAGTTGCACAGGGACCGCTCCCTTGATACAGTGAGCCAATGATAAAACTACTTGCACTTGACCTAGATGACACCCTCCTTACCGAGGAGTTAATGATAAGCGGTGAAAACCAGAGGGCCATACGGGCAGCCGAGGCGGCCGGCGTAAAAGTACTGCTGGCCTCCGGGCGTACCCTCTTTTCCATGCGCAGCTACGGCCTTCGCCTGGGTATGTGGCAGAACGAAGGCTTTATGATAGCCAACAACGGAGCCACCGTGCTTAATACACAAAACGGTGCAACCATACTCGAAAAACAGCTCGACCCCTCTATCGGCTTAGAAGCCTGGAAAATCGTGCAGAAGTATGATCTTACAATGCAGTACTACGGGGACGGAGAGATTTTCTGTTCCGGGCCAAGCACCTACACCGAGGAGGACTGTCGCCTTACCGGACAGCAGTGGCGTGAAAGCCGGCCCTTTTCCTCCAGCTTAACCAGTCCCCGGACCAAGTTTGTGGTACCCGGAGATCCGGCTATTCTACCCCGGCTGGAAGCGGAGCTGAAAGAGCAGTTGGGCCACCGGGCTAACATCTTTATCTCTAAGCCCTATTTTCTGGAAATACTCAGTCGGGATGCCGACAAGGGAATTGCTCTGGCCTTTGTGGCCGAAAAGCTCTCCATTCCTACACAGCAGGTAATGGCAGTAGGGGATTCCATGAACGACTACGGAATGCTGAAATGGGCCGGAGTAGGGGTCGCGGTGGCCAATGCCGCCCCGGAGGTGCTTAAAGTTGCCGACCACATTACCAGCCGCAGCCACCAGGAGCACGCCGTAGCCGAGGCAATCGAACGCTTTATTCCGGAAGCTCTCCAGCCCTCACCTTTTTAATGTAAAACGCTTTCATATCCGCCTCAAATTCCTCGTTAGAACTGTAGGACCGGCCAAAGACCGGCTGCCAGAGGCGCTCGTCCTCCATACATAGGTAAAAAAAGACCTTCCGCCTCCACTCTTGGGAGAAGCTTTGGTAGGCGTGCTGAAACAGCTCCAGCTTAGTCTCGTAGGGGTAGGAAAACTTTCCCGCCGCATCCTTTAGGGGCATTTGCAGTATCTTTGACCTCACCGGCTGGGCCCGCAGGTGGCGAATCACCGGCTTGATAAAGGTGAGCGTGCCTAACGAGACCATCACCACCCGGTCCGGAGAAAAGTCCGCCTGCAGGGCCTCGTAAATCGCCCCATACTCCTCTTCCCACCCCCGATGGTGCACAATTGGATGGAAGTGAAACCCTACCAAGGCCCCCGTGGCAGCTACCTGTCGCGCAGCCTCCAGTCGCGCCTCCAGGGAGGCGGTAAGGTGTTCCTCGTTCCGAATAATAGTGGGGGTATTGAGCGACCAGGTAACCACTATATTCGGGGGAATGGGATTCTCAAGAAGATACTTCACATTGGCGGACTTGGTTTTCAGTTCCAGCACCACCTTCGGATGTGCCCGGGCAAACTCAAACAGACTGTCCAGCAGCCCCTCCCGGTTACCCCACATCAGCGAATCCGAGGACTGACCAGTGCCGATGTGGTACACCTGCTGCGGATCCAGCTGCAGGGACTGCAGCTTCTCTCGAAGGTTCTTCAGAAAATAGACCCGCCCCTCGTCGTAGAAGGACTGAATACTGCAGTAGCTGCAGGCAAAGCCGCACTGCTGCACCGCATCGAGGGTCTGCAGGTTACAGCAGCGGGTACGTACGCCCGCCACCGGACAACTCCCGAGGATGCTGCCCTCCGCCTCTTTATGGGTATACTTGATCGGCTGGGAGGGCGGCGGTCCGCCCTGAAAACCGGAGTAGTCGCTGGGCTCGGCCTTACGTTGCTGCCAGTAGGAGTGGATACGGCTTAAAATAACCTTTTTACGGTCTTTACCCTTCAGGTGTTCGATTCCCGCCTCATCCCACAGAGCGGGCAAAAAGGGTTCGTCCCAGTGCTCAAGATCTGCGGCAATATCGCTAAGCTGTTTCAGCTCCTGAAAAGAGAGACGCAGCTCTGTAGATTTTACCGCCAGAAATTCGCGGTGTATATGAGTAAGCCCTGCAAACACGGGATCCTGCCGCAGCGCATCTATCTTGTTTTGATTTTTCATTGACTCAGTTTAAAACAGCACGGCTCCTTGGTCTATCCCCTGTATCTCCGGAATCGCGGCTGTATCTACCGCCCCCTTCCCGCTTGTGCACTTTTTCATTAATATGACACACACCTATGAATACAAAACCTGGAACTCCCTCCACACATCCGTTTCCCCTCCGCTCCACACTCCTGCTGGTAGGAGTCTTTTTCATAACCTTCATCGGGCGCACTAGTCTCTCTCCCCTCCTACTGCCCATAGAGCGGGAGCTGGGTATTTCCCATGCCGAAGGGGGATCCTTCTTCCTGGTTATCTCGGTGGGTCTGATGCTTACCATGCTGTTTTCGGGAATGGTGTCACAGCGACTCAAGCATCACACCACCATTGCCCTTTCGGCGGTGCTCACCGGAGCAGCCCTGATTCTGATGGCAGTGGCGGGCAGCCTCTTCTGGTTTCGCGTGGGTCTCTTCTTCCTCGGAGCGGGAGCCGGGCTTTACCTACCCTCCGGGGTCACTACCCTTACCGACGTGGTGCCCTCGGGGCAGTGGGGCAGAGCTATTGCGCTCCACGAACTCGGCCCAATTTTCGGACTTGCCGCTGCCCCCATTCTGGCAGATATCGCCCTTCCCTTTTTCAATTGGCAGATTCTTCTGTTTTTGCTGGGCATCATTTCGCTTCTCACGGGGGCGGTATTTGCGCGCTATGCCGAGGGGGGACGATTTTACGGCACCCCTCCCAAGTGGGCTGAGTTGTACGGTATTCTGAAAAAACGGCAGTTCTGGATAATCGCCTTTTTCTTTATTATGGCAATCGGCCTTGAAATGGGGGTTTACTCCATGCTCCCCTCCTATTTGGTGGCGGACCGCGGCATAGACCCTTCGCTGGTAAACAGGATGGTCAGTACCTCGCGGTTGACATCGCTTCTGATGATATTTGCCGCCGGCTGGCTCTCGGACCACCTCGGCTATAAAACAGTGATCGCCGGCACCGCACTCATCTCAGGAATCCTCACCGCGCTGATAGGTTTTGCCCACGGCTGGCTTTTGATTAGCGCTGTGTACCTGCAGCCGATGCTGGTTTCGGCCTTTTTTCCGGCCGGTTTTACCGCGATGGCGGGGGTCAGCAGCTCTGCTCAGCGAAATCTTTCGGTATCAATGGTTATTCCCCTGGCCTATCTGTTCGGAGGCGGGGTATTCCCCAGCATGATAGGCTGGCTGGCCGAACGCGGCGCTTTTGGTTTAGGCTTTGTGGTGGTGGGCATCTTGATGGCTGCTGGAATCTTATTAGTTCCCGCTTTGAAGTCCACAGCAGAAAACGAATCGTAAAGAGAACAGATGAAATCTTGTGCTGATTTCAGTTTTAAAGTATAATTCCATCATCCTGGGGGATTAGCTCAGTTGGCTAGAGCGGTTGGTTCGCAATCAACAGGTCGTGGGTTCGAATCCCATATCCTCCAATTACCGCATTTTAGAGACGCAGTCCGGCTCTCCCGATAAATTCGACTACAACGAAACAACCCTGGATTATTTAAAACAACACAATAAAATGGGCTAAATGGCGGTATTTTCCCCTGGACAAATCTGTTATCTCATATATAATACTTTTATTATCTTTTTTATCATAATAGATCATCCTTGCATTTATTATCGGCTTTTCTAATACTTTAAATCAAAAAGCACATAGATCGGGAGGAACACATGAAACGTCTTTTAGCCAGGTTCTTAATTTTTGCCTTTTTACTTCTCATCTGGCTCTTACTCACCTACCCCTTTAGCATTCAGGAGCTGACAGCCGGAGCGGCGGTCAGTCTGTTGATTGCCCTTTTTTCTGTCGGAAGCATCCCTATCTTTGCAGAAATGCGCACCGGCCCGCGGGCGATTACCTGGGGAATCGCTTATCTGTTTGTATTCTTCTTTGAATTGGTAAAATCAAACCTTGATGTTGCCTTCCGAGTACTCCATCGAAAAATCCCTATTCAACCGGGTATCGTAAAGGTGCGCACCAAGCTCACCAGCCGGATCGGACGTTTAGCTCTGGCCAATTCCATCACCCTTACACCGGGAACTATCACAGTGGAAACCAAGGGCGAGTATTTCTATGTGCATTGGATCGACGTGCGTGCCCGGAATATTGAAGAAACGACCCAAAACATAGTGTCGAAATTCGAAAAATACCTGGAGGTGATCTTTGGCTAATCTGTTGTTTTCCGTTGCCCTGTCCATCGCCTTGCTGGCGGTAGTCATTTCATTTTTCAGATTACTAATTGGTCCCAGTGCAGCCGACCGCACCGTAGCTTTGGATGGAATGACCATCATTTCCATTTCAGTTATCACTGCGGCCGCCTTTTTTCTGGGAAGAGTTATCTATATCGATGTTGCCTTGGTCTACGCCCTAATCAGCTTTTTAGGGGTAATCGCTATTGCACGCTTTATCGAAAGGGGGCTGTAATGGAACTTCAATCTGTACTGCCGGTACTCGGCGGGCTGATCTCGATTGTCGGGGCTCTGTTCCTGCTGCTGGCGGCCGTCGGTATCATCCGGATGCCCGATGTATATAACCGGATGCAGACCGGTACCAAAGCCACTACCCTGGGAAGCATTCTGTTTCTGCTGGGAATCGGTATAGCCGAACCAAGCTGGCTGGGAAAGATCGTACTGTTGATCCTGTTTATTGTGTTCACCAACCCGATTTCCTCTCACGTGTTGGCCCGGGCCGCCCACTTCCGCGGTATTCCCTTGGCTGAAGGCAGCGTCCGCGACTGTCTGGCCGACGACGAAGCCGGAGAACAGGGGGTGTGTGAATGAGTATTGTCATAATCGGAACATTCGGTGCCATTATGATTGCTGCCGCCATATTTGCCATATATAGTCAAAATATCTTGTCGGCAATTATCAGTGCGGGGGTCATCAGCCTCCTGGCCAGCATCATCTACATTTTACTGGCCGCACCCGATGTGGCCATGACCGAAGCTGCCATAGGTTCGGGACTGACCACCGTTGTCTTTCTACTGGCTCTGCGCCGGATTCAGGTGAATCAGGCTGAAAAGGAAGATGGAAGCGCGGAGGAGGTTATCGATGATTAAGAAGTTTTTCACCATTATAACTGTACTGTTGTTTGCACTAATGGTGCTGCCCCTGCTGCGGCAGATAGCACCCTTTGAAGAGCTGGCACCGGTAGCTGCGGCCTATGCCGAACAGGGGCCCGACCAGCTGGGGGCGGCCAACCTGGTCACCTCGGTAATCGTAACCTACCGCGGCCTGGATACACTGGGCGAGGTAACGGTACTGTTTATAGCCACCGCCGGGGTGGGGTTTCTACTGCGCCGGGATGAAGAAGACCAGTTACCCGGTGATGGGGTCCCGCGTGAGACCCCCCGAGAGGCATCAGAGCTGCTCGGCTCCGGCTCGATGCTCCTGTTTCCCCTGCTGATGCTGTTTGGTGTGTATATTTTTCTGCACGGCCACCTGACTCCGGGCGGAGGTTTTCAGGGGGGAGTAGTAATTGCCTCGGCCATGCTGCTGCTGATGCTGGCCCGGGTATCCTTTCATCTTAACCACCTGATTATATCGCTGGTTGAATCACTCTCCGGCTTTTTCTATGTGGCCATCGGCGTACTCGGTCTGATTTTGGCCGCCGGCTTTCTGGACAATCGAATTCTGCCTCTAGGCGAGTTTGGAACCCTCCTTAGTGCCGGCGCCATCCCGATTATCTACTCCCTGGTAGGTTTGAAGGTAGGCACAGAGCTGACCAATGTACTTGGTACCATGCGACTTACCCGTACGCAACAGGAGGAAGATGTATGAGCTTAGTAAGCTTTATCGGTTTTGCCCTGATTCTGGTTGGACTCTGGGGCATGCTTACCCGTAAAAATATTATCCGCATCATTATCGGATTCTCAATAATCGATACCGGTATCCACCTGGTGATGGTATCCATAGGCTATCTTCCGGGCAGGACCGCCCCAATTATCAACAGCGCTGTAGACAAGGCGCAGGCGGCCTCGCAGATAGTCGACCCGATCCCCTCGGCGCTGGTGCTCACCGCCATTGTTATCGGCCTGGCCATAACTGCCCTCATGCTCACCTACGCCGTTCGCATGTATCGTGAACGAACCTCACTGAATATCGACGATTACAAGGAGCTCAAATGGTAAGTCCAATCTATTTAATCGTTATCCCCTTGGCCGTCGCCTTCTTTATCTCCTTCTTTGATCGACTCGGGCGCGGCTTATCCCTGACTCTGTTCTATGCCGGCCTAATTGCCCTCACTGCCATCTCCGGCAGCTGGCTGCTGTCCACGGTCACCGGAATAATCGGATCCGAAGGAGCTATAGGGGGACAGCTCAGCCAAGCGGCGGGAACCCTGGTGTTTACCGCCGGGCTTGAACCGCCCCTGTCCATTGCCCTTGCGATGGGGCCCCAAGAGGCCTTCTTCCTGTTTTTCGCCAATCTTGCCGGACTGGGGGCTGCAGTTGTATTGGGCCGCCGCATGGCCGCTGAATCAGTCACCGCCATGGTCCTGTTTTTGATGGTGATGCTGGGAGCCCAGGGTCTGGTGATGACCCTCGACCTGTTTAACCTGTTTGTGTTTCTGGAAATCTCCTCCATCGCCACCTACTCCCTGATAGCCCTTGAACGCAGCCGGGGCAGTATGAGTGCCGGCTTTAAGTACATTATAGCCGGCGGTATCGCCTCGGCCCTGTTTCTGATAGGCACTATCTACCTCTACCGCATTGCCGGCTCCCTGGCTATTGCCGATATTATTGCCGCCCAACCGGCGGCTGCAGGTATGGCCGGAGTAACGGCAGTCTTTCTATTGACTGCCGCTTTGCTGATCGAACTGAAACCCTTCCCCGCCAACGGCTGGGCACTGGATGTATATCAGTCGGTACAGAGCGGAGTTGTTTCGGTGATTGCGGTAGTCAACAGCGCCGCAGTTCTGTTTGCCCTCTACAAGGTCTTTCCCATGCTGCCGGCTCCGCTCACCAATGCCCTGCTGTGGATTGGAATTACTACCTTCTTTGCCTCCAACCTCATCGGTCTGCGGCAGAGCAGTGTAAAACGAATGCTCGGCTACTCATCTTCAGCCCAAATCGGGCTACTGATCAGCGTACTGGCCCTAAGTGCTATGTACGGCTGGTCCGGCCGACTGCAGGTGATAGTATTTGCGTCCATATTTTTCGGCCATATTTTCTCCAAAGCCGGACTTTTCTGGCTTACGGAGGTACAGGAAGAGCGAGGCTGGAAGGGCTGGAGCGGCCCAAGAGCCGCCGGCGGCGTACTGCTGCTGGCGGTGTTCATTGCCGCCCTGGCGGGGCTGCCCCCCTTCCCGACCTTCTGGGCCAAATGGGTCCTGGTAAAGAGCATCATCCTGCAGCAGCCCCTGGTTGTGGCTATGCTGCTTCTCGGCTCGCTGTGTGAGGCGGTATACCTGCTGCGCTGGTTCGGCCGCACCGTGCATCTGCGCCGGACCGCCGCGGCATCCTGGAACACACCCGCACGCATCGCACTCCCCGCCGCCGCTGCAGCGATTCTCCTGACCGTCGGCGGCGTAATTGCCGGACTTGCCGCGGATGTCGAGCCGCTGATGTTTTTGCCCCTTGCCGCCGGACTGGTCCTCGGACTTCTCGTGTGGCTGCCCTCCCGGCTGCAGGGCTTTATCGCCGCCGCTCTGGTAACCGCCGCCGGGGCGCTGTTTATCCCGCAGATGCAGGGAATGGCCTCGGTCTTTGCCCTGGTTTTCTACGGCGGCGGACTGCTGATGCTGATAGCTACCCTCTATAAGCGCCAGGATTCACCGGGTTTCTATCCGCTGTTCGCCGCACTGGTGCTCTCCCTGGGGAGCCTGATACAGGCTACCGGGCTGCTGGAGTTCTTTCTGGCATGGGAGATTATGACCTTCAGTTCCTACTTTCTCATTCTCCTCGGCCGGGAAGCTGAAAAACCGGCCTTGAATTATGCAACCTTCTCCGTAGGTGGAGCTTTTGTACTGATGAGCGGAATGGCCCTCATGGCCGCAGTACTTCCTCCGGAGATATTCCAGGGCTCCTTAATTGCCGCCCAAGTATCCGCAGAGCCCCTGCTGGCCGCCGCCCCGGGAATTATCGGGCAGGGCCGCGATGTGTTTGCGGTTGCCCCTAACGGCTTTCTCGGGGGACTGGCCTTTACCCTCATCGCCATCGGATTTCTTACCAAAATAGGTGCGGCGGGACTGCATATCTGGCTGCCGGATGCCTATGCCGAAGCCAATGACGATGTGACCCCCCTGCTTTCGGCGGTACTCAGCAAGGCCGGCATCTTCGGCCTAATGCTCTTCGTACTGCTGTTTCCCGCAGCCCTCTTCAGCTGGTTTAACCTGCCCTTCGTACTACGCTGGGTCGGGGTGTTAACCGCCTTCTTCGGAACCCTGATGGCAGTCTTTGAAGAGGATATCAAACGGGTCTTCGCCTACTCCAGTATGGGACAACTGGGATACATTGTCCTGGCCGTCGGCCTGCTGAACCAGCTCGGCTGGACCACCGCCCTCTATTTGACGGTGATCCACCTGCTGTTTAAGGGAATGCTTTTTCTTACGGCAACTGCCGTCATCGACCGCACCGGTACCCGGCAGATGTACCGTATGGGAGGCTTAATTAAAAACATGCCGATCTCCTTTATTTCAGCCCTGATCGCTATCATCGCCCTCTCCGGGGTACCGCCCTTGGCGGGATTCGGTGGAAAATGGCTGCTGTACAACGCACTTACTGCGAACAACTACGTGCTGTTGGCGGCGGTAGCCTTCTTCTCCAGCACCATCGCCTTTCTGTATCTGTTCCGTTTCATCTATACGGTGTTTCTGGGACAACTGAAGATAGAACACCGCCGGGTACGGGAAGCGCCTGCGGCGCTGCTCCTGCCGCAGGTGGTGTTCATACTGGCCTTGATGGCCGTTTCCATGTTCCCGAACCTGCTTATCCAACCCCTGCAATCGGCCCTGGCCATGTTCCCGGCCGACGCCGGGTGGCAGAACGGTACCATGGTCAGTTCTATCGGCTACTGGAACGGCAGCGCGGTCATGTGGATTACCATGTCGGTCTTTATACTGATGCTGCTCTGGCTGCTGTTCGTACAGCGCAAACCACAGCCGGTATCACAGTTCAACATTGTGTTTGCCGCCGAGCGGCCTGAGAGGCCGGAGACGACCCATTACGGCTATAATTTCTTTGCCCCCTACCGGAAGGCACTGGGATTCCTGGTGACTCCCCTGGCCGGCCGCTTCTGGCACCGGATAGCCGAGGTAACCGGTTCCATCGGAGGGGCAGCACGGCGCATCTACACCGGGAACGGACAGACCTATGCCCTGCATATTCTGCTGTTCGTCACTATACTCTACTTCCTGATTGCGAGGTAAGGAATGGAAACAAGCTTAGTATTGAAAATTGCATACGCAGCCCTGTCGCTGTTTATCGCCTTTAATTACGGGATTCTGCTGGGAGCAACCACGTATAGGATCCGGGCGCGAGTTCAAGGTCGTCTCGGTATCCGTCTGTACCAGCCGTACCTGGACATCATCAAGAACAACGCCAAGCGTACATCGATCAGCCACGGCATCATGTTCTATCTGGGACCCATCTTCCGGATTACCGGGGGTGTCGGAACCTTTCTGTTTATCCCCATGATCTATGGATCGGTGGTATTCAGCAACTTTAGCTTTGCCGGTGATGTCCTGCTGGTGCTCTACTTCATCTTTTTCGGCCAGCTTGGTATGGCCTTGGGGGCCGGAGAGGGGGGGCACCCCTATAGCGCCATCGGTGTCAGCCGCGGGTTGGCCCAGATGACCGCCTTCGAGGTTCCCTTTACCCTGGCAATTATTGCCCTGGCAGTACAGCACAACACCCTCTCGATTACCGAGATAATCGCAGCCCAGCAGGGGGGCATCCTCAACTGGAGTCTGTTCACCAACCCGGCAGCCACGGCAGCAGCCCTGATTGCCTTTTTGGGAATGAATATGGGAAATCCCTTCAGCGTGGTTACCGCCCCGCAGGAGATACCCATCGGACCGCCGGTGGAGTATCACAGTAATTACCTCGGCCTGCTGCAGACCAACCGGTCAATCTTTAATTCCGCTAAACTGATTCTGTTTATGAATCTGTTTTTCGGAGGGGCCACCAATCTCATCGTGATGATAATCAAAACCTTTCTCATCTATATGATCACCGTGATTATCGGGGTTGCTTTCCCTCGTTTTCGAGTTGAGCAGTCGATTCGGTTTTTCCTGGTCGTTCCCACCTTGATCGGCCTGGTAGGCCTGGTAATCGCACTTTGGTAGTAGTGATAGGAGCACGAATATGAGCACAGATATAAACAAAGAAGATACACAGACCCAACAGGAGTCAATTCGCCAAGTGGTGGAAGCGATGGGCGAGTACCCGGGTGCCGCCGACGCGAGCGACCCGCAGCTCTTCTGCGAAGCCCGCCCGAAGGTGGAAAAACCCTTCCGCGGGGTCTTTGAGAAATTTCTCAATTGGGCCCGGGCAAACTCCTTGTGGGTACTCGGCTTCGGCACCGGCTGCGGAGCCATCGAACTGCGTCCGCTGATGACCAGCCGCTTTGACGCCAGCCGCTTCGGAGTAGCCGGCCGGCCGACCCCCCGACAGTCCTCGGTATTCATCATCGGCGGGTACGCCTCGGTTAAAACCCTCAAGCGCATCGTCCGCAGCTACGAACAGATGCAGAACCCCAAGTTCGTTATCGCCCTCGGCAGCTGCACCATCAACGGCGGCATGTACTGGGACAGCTACAACACCATCAACCGCATCGACCAGTATATTCCGGTGGATGTGTATATCACCGGCTGCATGCCCCGCCCCGAGGCCATCCTGGCCGGCTTTGTGAAGCTGCAGGAGCTGATTAAAGCGGGCCGCGGCGAGAAGGCCAACGAGTATGCTGAGCACTTCGACTGGTACAAAGCAAACCAGAAGAAAGTCATCAAAGACTGGGACATGCCCGATTACAACTGGTAAACAAGGGAGGTATATGTGAATACAAGCTATCAATACAGCTATACAAATATAGAGGAACTACTGGAAATCCTGGTCGAGAAGGGTTTTATCGCCCCGGCAACGGAACAACAGCACGCCACCGTCATCGGCCGCCGTCAAGTTCAGAGCAGCGACCTGGCCTTCGTGACCGTCGCACCGGAGGCAGCCCGACACCTTATACTGGACCTGCGCGACCGCTTCGGCTTTACCCACCTGGTATTGCTCACGGCGGTAGATTACATCGAAGAGGGAAAGTTTCTGCTGACCTATCTGCTGCACAACTACGAGCTGCACCACGACATCGGGGTGCAGGTACCCATCGGCCGCGAAGCCGCTGAGGCCGGCGCTTCCATGGAGTCCATCCACGATCTGTGGGCCCAGGCAGGTACCTATCAGCGCGAGCTGAAGGAGATGTTCGGCATCGACTTTCCCGGCAGCCCGCGGGTAGACGAGCCCTTTATTCTGGAAGGCTGGGACGAAGTACCGCCGATGCGGCGCGAGTTCGACACCAAGCAGTACTCAGAAACCACCTACTTCCCCCGCCCCGGCCGCTCGACCAACGATCCGGCCGACTATATGCGGCAAAAACTCTACCCGAAGGAGTAAGCGATGACAAATGCACCAATCATTCCCCTCACCGATAACCACCAGGCCGGCCGGCGGGTCGACCTTTCCTCGGGAAAGTACCTCAAGCTGTGGCAGGGTCCGCAACACCCGGGCATCACCGGAAACATGTCCCTGGAGCTTACCGTCAGCGGCGACGAAATTGTCGACCTGCGGACCCACGTAGGCTACCTGCACCGCGGCTTCGAGAAGCTGATGGAGCGGCGTACCTACATCCAGAACTTTCCCATCGTCTGCCGCATCTGCGTACCCGAGCCCGATTTTAATGAGTACCTCTACGCCGCCACCGTCGAAGAGCTGGCGGGCATCCGGGTACCGGAGCGGGCCAACTGGCTGCGGAACCTCACCCTGGAAATGGCCAGGCTGGCCAGCTTCCTGCAGTGGATCGGCGGCCAGACGGGAGCCTTTGGTATGGGCGTGATCGGACAGTGGGGTATTACCCACCGCGATTACGTGCTGGACCTCTTCGAAGAGCTCTCCGGAGGACGCATCTACCACATGTACATCATCCCCGGTGGAGTCCGGGGCGAGCTGCCCGAAGGCTTCGAAGAACGGGCACGCGCAGTTTTGGACAAAGTCGAAAACCTGTTAGGCGACATCGAGCGGGCCATGTTCCACAACGCCGTTTTCAAAGACAGAGCCAAGGGCCTGGGAGTAATTCCCCGTGAAATGATAGACAGCTACGGCATTACCGGCCCCAACGCCCGCGCCGCCGGAGTGGCCCGGGACGTACGTAAAGACCAGCCCTACCTGCTCTACGATCAGTTGGACTTTGATGTAGTTACAGCTAGCGGCTCGGACACCTACGACCGCGCCTGGGTCCGCTTTCAGGAAATTCATCAGTCCCTCTCACTCATCCGGCAGATGCTCACCCGTATGCCGAAGAGCGGACCTATCCATACGCAGCTGCCCAACCCGCTGCACTGGAAAATCCCCGCCGGCCAAACCTACCGCCGGGCCGAGTGCACCCGCGGCGAGTACGGCTACTACCTTGTATCCGACGGCAGCGGCTACCCACGCCGGGTCTACGTCCGCGGGCCCAGCTATACCCACGCCGTAGCTCTTATGGAGAGTATGGCCGTTGGAGCAAATATTGCCGATGTAGCCGGCCTGATGGTCAGCTTCCACACATATCCCCCCGAGATTGAGAGGTAAGTCGAATGAGTTTAAAAGATATACTATCGCCATTGACCGTGTGGCGCCGAACCGCAGAAAAGCCCTACACCGTCATCGACCCCATCAACGACCGCCCCGGTGCCGCCCGCTACCGAGGCTTCCATAAAAACGACATGGAAGCCTGTATCGGCTGCGGCACCTGCGAGACGATCTGCCAGAACGCCGCCATCGACCTGGTACCGGTGGAGGGAATCGAAACCACCAACGGCGACAGCGGCCTGCGGCCCCAAATCGATTACGGCCGCTGCTGCTGGTGCGCTCTGTGTGTCGACATCTGTACCACCAGCTCGCTCACTATGAGCAACGAGTACATCTGGGTCGATACCGATCCTGAAGTCTTCCGCTTTGTCCCCGGCGCCGAGAACAAACCCTGGGACAACAGCGAGCTCGGCTACAGCCGGGCAGAGGGCTACCAGCTGCTGGACCCCGAGCGGGTGGAAATGCCGGAACTCGAACCGGACACCCGGCTCACCTCCTTTATCGAAATGGTGCAGGGCTATTCGGCTGAACAGGCTAAAAAGGAAGCCGACCGCTGCGTCGAATGCGGCATCTGTATGGCCGCCTGTCCGGCTCACATGGACATCCCCGGCTACATAAAGGCAATCCGCGAGAACGACATCAACGGCGGGCTCGCCCTGATGTACCAAACCAACCCCTTCCCCGCCAGCTGCGGCCGCATCTGTACCCACCGCTGCGAGGAAGTCTGTGCCATCAACCATACCGGCGACCCAATTGCTATCCGCTGGCTCAAACGCTACATCGCCGACATGGCCGACGAATCCGACTACCAGGCGATAACCAAAACCGCCGAACCGGAGCGCACCGAAAAGGTAGCCATCATCGGCGCCGGCCCCGGCGGACTCTCGGCCGCCTACTACCTGCGCCTGCTGGGCTACCAGGTAACTGTATTCGAAGCCCAGCCCCACGGCGGAGGAATGCTGCGTTACGGAATCCCCGAGTACCGCCTGCCCTACGATCAGCTGGACAAGGATATCGACCTGGTTGCCTCTCTGGGAGTAGAGATCAAATACAACACCCGCATCAACGGACTCAAAGAAAGCAACGGGCCCAAGGAAAGCGACGGCCCGGGCTCAGACGGAGGCCCAGCACCAAGCTTCGAACAACTCTACCAGGACTACGACGCGGTCTTCTTCTCTACCGGTCTGCCCGATCCCTATACTCTGGGAATCCAGGGGGAGGACCACCCGCGGGTGATCTCGGGTATCTCCATACTGGAGGACGTCACCGCCGGCAAAACCCCGGACCTGCGTAAAAGCGTAGCCGTCGTAGGGGGAGGAAACGTGGCCATGGATGCCGCCCGCACCGCCCGCCGCATGGGCTGCGAAGTAACCGTTCTCTACCGCCGCCGCGAGGTTGACATGCCCGCCGACGAAGAGGAAATTACCGAAGCAAAAGAGGAGGGGGTTAAATTTATCACCCAGGCCATCCCCGTCCGCATCGAAGACAAGCCGGAGGCCAAGGGCGAACAAGCCGCCTTTGTGTGGGGCGAGGCCGAAATGGTCGACCAGGGCGAAGACCGCCGACCCAAACCGGTGCTGCAGGAAGACAAAATTCATACCGACCTCTTCGACACCGTGGTTCCGGCCATCGGACAGGGCAGCAGCCTCGACTTCATCCCTGAAGACATGGCCGCAAAAATCGGTATAATAAAATATAAAATCAAGGTCGGCCTGCATGGAGAAACCGGCGAGCCCAAGATCTTCGCCGGCGGAGACATCTCCAACCGACTCAAAGATGCCATCAGCGCCATCGCCGACGGTCACCGGGCCGCCAAGGGTATCGACAGGTATCTCAGAGAAAACCAGTCAAAAAAGGAGACAAGCTAATGCCGGACACACAATACAGTGAAATAATCGATTTCGCCCTCAAGCGCGAAAAGGAAGCCGTGCAGTTCTACACCGAGCTGGAGCACATCGCCCAGTTCGCCTCGCAAAAGGAGCTGCTTGGCGAAATTAAGGGCATGGAGCAGGGACACGTCAAAATCCTCGAAAACCTGAAAACCAAGTCCCCGGAAGCCATCCGCGTCGAACGGGTACCCAACTTCATGGCCTCCACCTACCTGGTCGAAGCTCAGCCCGCCAAGGACATGAACTACCAGGACATTCTGATTATCGCCATGAAACGCGAAGACCGCTCCCACGCCCTCTACGAAGAGCTCCTCCAGCAAACCGAAAACCCGGAGCTCCGAAAAATCTTCGAAATGCTGGCCGGCGAGGAGAGCAAACACAAACGCTTCTTCGAAGACCTCTACGACAAATACGTCCAGCCCGACAACTAGCGGCATAGCCAACCCGGCCGCCTCCCTTTACCCACGCCGGTTCGGAGCACCACGCTTCGAACCGGTTTTTTTAATTTTTATATAAAATGCAATCTTACAGCCGCCCGGGGCCCAGCTCAGCCCCTGGCCACCGCCCCCACCGCAGCCGAGTGAGTATCGCTTCGGCGTGGGAACCTGCATTTTTTGTACGAAAAATGCAGGCTAACCTGCGTTTTTCATTGTTTTTTCGTATTACATCGGAAAACTAATAGTAAACAGCGGGTGGGGGCTCTTCTGCAGATCAATTTCGCCGTTCAGCTGATCCACCAGCGTACTGATAAGCTGCAAGCCGAGGGTGCCGGGGTTTTCCAGACTCTTGTCCTCCGGGAAGGGCCAACCGGTATTAGACAGGCTTAGTACATAGCGGTTCGTAGTGTCTTCCGCCGACATTTCCACCCGGAACAGCGCCTTTGCCGCATCTTGAAAGCCGTATTTAATGGCGTTCGTGGCAATCTCGTTTACGATTAAACCGAGAATTACGGCCAGGTCGGTCGACACCTGTATATCTCCGGTAAGGATTACAAGCTCGATCGGCCGGGAGGAAAAGGAGGCAAAGACTGTCTCCAAAAGTTCCTGAAAGTACGTCTGCACCCTAATACTACTTATGCTTTCAGTCTGATACAGCTTCTCATGGATAATGCGTATCGCGTCAATCTGGTGCATGATATCCGATAGGTCGTTGTCTGTTTCCATTTCTTTTAGGCCAATCAGAGAAGTTATCATACTTAAATTATTCTTGATTCTGTGGTTCAGCTCCCTCATTAGCAGCTCTTTCTCTTCCAGCGCTTTCTTTAGGTCCAGCTCGGCCTGTTTGCGGTTGCTGATATCCACCATAAAACCGCGCAGTTTAACCGGTTTGCCCTCCGAGGTTTCAACTATAACGTCATCCCGGATCCACACATACTCACCGCATTTTTTTGCAAAACGGTACTCAAACTGATGATTCTTCCCCTGCAGGGTGCACTCATTACAGTATCCGGTGGCCCAGTTCCTATCCTCCGGATGAATTCTGTCAGCCCAGAATTTCAAGTTGGACCACTCCGCGGATTCATAACCCAGCAAATCCTTTACTTGGGGTGCCACGTAGGTCCAGCGGTCTGAAAGAATATCGTACTCCCATAGAACCGCGCCCACCGACTCAGCTAAATCCCGGTACTTCTTCTCGCTAGCCGCCAGCCGATTGGCATTTTCTCTTTGCTCGCTAATTTCCCGAAACGAGGCTATTGCTCCATCCTCCAGGGCTGCCGTGTTTACCGATAACCAGCGGGTCTCTCCGTCTGGAGCAACAATTCCATGTACCAAACCGTGCACCTCCCGGCGCTCCCGCAAGGTCACCGCCAGCGGCAGCTGCTCAACCGGGAAGGGTTCTCCATCTGCATCTATCTGATGAAATTTGCGGTCACTATAGTACGATCCGGTAACTGAATCTTCATGCAAGCCTAGAATTCGCTCGGCTGTCTCATTGGCATAGATTATTCGCCCCTCTGCATCTACCCGTACAAAGCCCTCCGGTAGAACCTGCAGCATAGCCCTTAACTCGTCTCTGGTGCTCAGCAACTCCTGCCTTTGGGCATATTCTTCGGTTACATCCCGGAATACAAGCACTACCCCGCTAATAGTGCCGTTATCATCCTTAATTGGAGCGGCGCTGTCGGCTATCTGAAACTCCGCACCATCCTTGGAGATCAGCATGGTATGATTGGCCAGCCCCACTACTTCGCCGCTCTCCAGGGCCTTCGCAACCGGATTGTGTACCCGACGACGGGTATTGGCATTTACTATATAAAACACCTCGTCCAGGCTTCTTCCGCGGGCGTTCTCCAGCCGCCATCCGCAAAGCCCTTCCGCCACGGAGTTCATCCGCACTATCCGGCCTTGAGTATCCGTCGAAATAACCGCGTCTCCAATTGAATTCAGGGTTATCCGCAGCCGTTCTTCGGACTGCCCTTGCTGTATCAGGGAAGCTCGAAGCTGCTCTTTCTGCTGCTTTAGTTCCAGGTGGGCATCATACAGGCGAAAGGCCATTTTTATCGAAGCCGCCAACACCATCTCGCCGGAGTTCTTAAGAATGTAGCCATAGGAAGTAATTCCCTCGGTTTTTTCCACTATCTGCGGTTCGGTATGTGAAGAGAGAAAGACTATCGGTAGATCATGCTGCTCTAGTATTCGTTCTGCCGCCTCGGTACCGTCGATTCCCCTTCCGAGGTCAATATCCATCAGGACAAGCGCAATAGAGGGGTCAATCTCCACCTTCTCGACAGCTGCCTCACCGTTGTACACGGTATCCACCTTAAAACCGTGTTTCTGCAGCACCCTGGCCTCGGACATGGCTATCAGAGCCTCATCCTCGACCAGCAGAATTTTTTTGGACATACACCTCTCCACCGGTTAATCACTTTTAGCCTATGCATAAAATAGTAGTCGCAGTAAAAAAAGTAATCAAGCATTTTGACTAATATATTTTCTCCCCATAGGTATAGTTGATTTTATATAGAGAAGGAATTATAGTTAATTCCATCTAAATATATTAAGATTCAGTCAGCTTATATTCTTATTCCGACAATATAATAATAATAAAAAGTAAAATAAACTAGATGGAGGCACTCATATGCCTAAAAAGATCCTGTTAGTTGAGGATGAAGCTCTCATAGCCATGCAGGAAACCGCGACACTGGAAAAGCACGGCTTTGAGGTAGAAGCTGCGTACTCCGGCGCGAAGGCAGTTGAGCGGGCACTCCACAGTCAGGATATTTCCCTCATTCTTATGGATATCGACCTGGGTTCGGGAATAGACGGAACCGAGGCCGCCCAGCTAATTTTAGAACACAAGAACCTGCCAATTGTATTCCTTACCAGCCACAGGGAAAAAGAAGTTGTGGAGAAGGTAAAGGGCATCTCCCGCTACGGATATGTGCTGAAATACTCGGGAGAGTTTGTCCTGGTCGAGGCGGTTACCATGGCTTTAGAACTCTTTGAAGCCCACCAGGCCACCAAAGCACGTGAGCTTCAGCAACAGCAGCAGATGGAAGAGCTTGCGGCAATCTATAGCCATACTCCGGCCCTGATGGTTCTGCTCGATGCGGAACTAAAGGTGCGTAAAGCAAACTCCGCAGGTGCAGAGTTTGCCCACAGCTCTGCCGAAGGGCTCTTGAACAAGCGAATTGGCGAGTCCCTGCGTTGCCTCAACCACTTAAACCATCCGCAAGGCTGCGGCTTCGGTCCTCATTGCCGGCAATGTACCATTCGCACTACCGTCCTCTCCACCTTTAAAACTCAAAAACCTCATACCCGGGTGGAAGCCTTTATTCCGATATTAGAGGCGGGGGAGGAAGGGGAGGCAAGCTTCTTTCTGTCCACAGTCTACCTTTCTCTGCGGGAGGAGCCCACCGTGCTGGTGTCGATCGAAGATACCCGAATTACAAAGTCCGACGAAGAGAAGATAATTAAAAGTGCCGGTAAATACCGCAGCCTGTTCAACAGCATCCGTGATGCAATTTTAGTAGCCGACACCCAGCGCAGCATAATCGACTGTAATCCGGCTTTCACCGACCTGTTCGGTTACCGGCTCGATGAAATCCGGGGCACACAGACTTGTACGGTGTATAACAATATGGATGAGTTTACCCGCATGGGAGAGGCAATTAAGTCTCATACCGGCAGCCTTCAGGAATTTCTGTTCACTGTACAGTATCAAAAGAAAGACGGTTCCGTATTTCCCGGCGAAACGAATGTGTTTTATCTGCGCGATGGAAAGGGCGAGGTGATCGGCTTTATCGGCCTTATCCGGGACATCTCCGAACGCCTGCGGATGGAGGCGGAGCTCAAACAGCAGGAGCAAAACCTGCGGTTAACCCTCAACTCTATCGGCGACGCTGTGTTTTCTACCAACACCCGGGGCCAGATAATACGGATGAACCCCGTTGCCGAACAGCTGACCGGCTGGGATCTTTCCTCTGCCCGGGGGCAGCACATCGACCAGGTATTCCACATAGTGAACGCCGAGAACGATAAGAAAATTAGCAATCCGGTAGCCCAAGTTCTGAAGACTGGAACAGGCAGCAGCCTTTCTAACCACACCAAACTCATCTCTAAAACCGGCCGGACCTATCACATTGCCGACTCAGCCGCTCCAATCACCACTGAAGACGGAAACATACAGGGGGTGGTATTGGTATTTCGGGATGTATCGGAAGAATACCGCCGCGAGCAAAGCCTGCGTGAGAGCGAGAAGAAGTACCGCGATTTAGTGGATAATGCACCCATAGGAATATTTCAGACCACCTCTAAAGGACAAGCTGTGCATGCAAATACGGCTCTATCAAAAATGCTCGGTGCTGAATCCCCGGAGATAGCCCTGACCCGGTATCAGGATTTAGGCTCTCAGCTGTATGTGAACCCCCGCCGGAGAGGAGAGCTGCTTAGCCTGCTCAAAAAAGAGGGGCATGTAGAGAACTTCGAATTCCAGGCCCGTACCCTGCAGGATGAACAGCGCTGGCTCAGTATGAATGCCCGGGTAAGTGCCGAGTTGAGTGACGGGACTCTCATTATAGACGGCT
>JAIPFV010000152.1 GCA_021736475.1 Spirochaetia bacterium
CTACATGTCCAGCCCCTTTGCCGATCAAGCCGTGGTCAACCGTCCGGTCCACAATCGCCTTGGCCTCCAGGCTCGAGAAACCCATCCGCAGCAGCACCGACCGCTCGATCGAGGGGGTGGTGTGGGTCCGCGCCAGCTCTACCATCGGGTCCATCAGTTTCCCGGTCAGCTCCCAAAATCGCCGCTCCAGCTCTTCCTCCGACAGTCCCGCTAAGTGGGCCCGCCGCTCCTGAAAATCATCCTTCCGTTCCATTGCTGCTCCTCATTCAAGCTCTTTCAACGCCGCCCGGACCCAGGCCTCACTTCGCCGGGTTTCCGCGGCCAAAAAGCGTATATCAGCGGAATCGTTGCGCGCTGTTTTTCCTTGTTCCTTCATTAATTGTTGGCTTCGCTTCACGTAACTGCGACTCAATTGCTCTAAATCGAGCTCGCGGGCGGTGATCAGCCCCGGATCCTCGGGCAGGACAATCGACTCACCGGCAATCTCACCGCGCGGATCTCCCAGACTAATCTCTATTCCGTTCTGCCGGGCAAAATCCAGCTGAGGCTGCACGTGCTTACCGGCGCCGGTGTACTCGGTCTCCTGCACCACCAGGGTCTGGTCCCTGTCCATCTCCTGGGCTAGCGCAAAGGCCGCCGCCAGAGCAATGTTCCCCGCCGGCCCGCGCTCCAAGCCCTCCAGCCGTGCCAGTGCCTCGGTCATGTAGAATACCTCACCCTGCTGCACCGTCACGTAGCGGTCCATATAACGCAGAGGCCGTCCGGCCGAACGGGGCACATCGGAGCGGTCGGGGAAGACCGCAAAGGGAATCCCGAAACCGGTGTGCCCGGTAGTAAAGGACTTGCGGTTAAACTGCCGGTCCCCGGCCATGTTCAGCCCCTCCAGGTTCACGCTGGCGGCAATAAGCCCGGAGCCCTCCGGGCCGCCGCCGAGTTCAACCCCGGATTTGTGCATCCCCCGGGCGGTACCGGTCAGGTTCCCCCCGCCGGCATTAGTCACCACCACCGCGTCGGGGTCAGCCCCCGTACGCTCGCGCATCTGCTCGGAGAGCTCCGCACCCAGGGTCTCGATACCGGCAATACCAAAGGGCGTGTACAGGCTGGCATTGAAGTAGCCGGTTTCCTCAAGGAGCTGCAGAAACACATAAAAAAGCTCCGGCCCTACCGAAAGCTGCAGCACCTCCGCCCCGTAGGCCTCGCATTTGCGCCCCTTCTCGACAATCTCCGGCTGCCCGACCCCCCGGGAGTCGTAGCACTCCTGCACGACAATACAGTCCAGGCCGCGCATGGCCGCCTGGCTGGCCACCGCCGCCCCGTAGTTGCCGCTGGTGGCCGCAATAACCCCCTTAAAGCCGAGCCTCTGGGCGTGGTAGACGGAAACCGCCGCCCGCCGCGCCTTAAAGCTGCCCGAGGGGTTAGCCGCCTCATCCTTCAGAAAAACCCGCGCCCCCTTCCCGGGGCCGGCATAGCGCCTGGCCAGAGCCGTCACATTCTTCAGCTCCAGCAGCGGGGTGCCGCCCACACCGGTTTCAGCTTGAATGGACCGAATCTCATCCAGGCTGTAGCCTACGCTGCGCATCATCTCCTCGTAATCGAAGGCCACCGAGCCCGATTCGAACTGCTGATAATCGATGCCCACGGCTTTACGGATAATCTCACCCTTACGCTGCATCAAGCGTTGATACTTCGTTTGACCAGAGTCTGTTGGTCTACTCATGTTTTTGCCTCCCGCAGCAGGCTGCGCAGCTGCCGCCCCGCTTGCAACAGTTCGGGTATCGGTGCCCCGAAGGAGTGAGTATAGCCGGGGTTTACCGCCGAAAGGCTGCCCTGCAGGCGCCGGCCGATCTCCGTCTCAATCTCCACCGAATCACCCAGCCGTGCTTCCTCGTTCAGCAAAAAGCCCTTTGCCCACATCTCCAGTGGAACAGAGGAAGTCTCCTCGGGCAGCCGGTCGGATCTCTCTTCCGGCTGCAGCACCACCATATGAATCTGCACCCATTCACCCTTCATTACGCTCATCTCAACTCCTCCTAAAAAAAGCGGGAGATATCGCTGCCGATCGCTCTCGGCACCGGCAGGTCGAGCATGGTCTTCAGTCCTCCCTCGGCCTTCACAACCTGAGGGATCATATTCACACACAGAGCGGCGGTACCGATGCCGCCGGGAATCTCCGGTTTTACCTGCAGGCTTATATTCGGGTCTCCCTCGATAGTTATGTAGTCCCCCGTGTTAGTCCCTTCCAGCTCCGGCTCAATCTGCTGAGGATGCACGTATTCCAAGGCCCGTTTCCCGCCTACATAGCCGGACGCACGCATATCACAGCCGGCAACCATCCCCGGGGCAATTGAAATATAGGGAGCTTTCCGTTCCACCTTGCTGACGATAGCCTCCATACTCTGTTCCACCGGTCGGTCAAGCTTCCAGCCGAGGGCGTCACATACCATTCCGATAGACTGGACAAAACCTACATGCCCGGCAAGTTCCCCTGAACGCACTTTAGCGGCAAAATCTTCAGGGGTCAGACCGACCCCCTGCTCTTCCATCACCGCCGGTCCGTAGGGAGACAAACTGTTCACCCGCTCGGCCCGCACTCCGGTTACCCCGCGGCACACCCCCGAGAGCATCACCACCAGCAGGTCCATCACAAAGCCGGGATTGATGCCCGTACCGAGGATTGACACTCCGTGTTTCCGGGCCACCCGGTCCATCTGCGCCGAAACAGCAGGATGGCTGATCCAGGGATAGGCCATCTCTTCGGCAGTTGAAACTACATTAATAACCTTGCGGACCAGTTTCTCAATTTTAGGGGCGGCTTTCTCGACAAAGGAGTCGGTGGCCAGCAGGGCGATATCGGCATCGCTCTCTTGAATCACCCGATCAATGTCATCTCCGATAATTATCTTTTCCAAATAACCGGGGTATTCATCCGCCGCGTTACCTTCGGCCGCATCCCTCTGCCGCAGAGCCTCTGCGGCCGATTTTCCTAGCCGATCGGGGGCCATGTCGCACACGCCGCTAATCTCCAGCCCCCTGATACCGGCACACATCCGCCCCATGCTCGAGCCCATAGCACCGAATCCCCAAATAAGAACTTTCACAGTTTTCATTGATCACTCCAATCTTATCACTAAAGGCACTTTCAAAAATCTTTGATTTTTGAAATGCCAAGGCCTTTAGAATTTTTAATTATTTATAAGTTATATAATTAAAAATACGACCCTATAGTGATTTTTTCAAAATGATAATTTTGAAAAAATCACTATTGCAGTAGTAAACAAGGGTATTATACAACAGGCAATGGTCCTGTCAAGCAAGCTTACTTATTCACCAAATTTACGGCGCAACTTGCGGAGGTTCTTTCCGTAGCGGCTCTCAATTTCAAGCCCTAAATCTTTTGTAATTTCAGCAAGATAAAAATCGTGTTTAATATAACTTTCGATGGTTTGCACCAGCCCGCGATTCTGGGACCAGACTACCCGACAGGCAGCCGGCCCTCCCATGGTGCCGCTGATGCACCACGCCGAATCCACAGTACAGTCCAAAGTACGCCCTAACTCCTCGTAACCGGCCATATGCTCGGTATCGTGATGGTAGACCGTACCGAACTCCAACTCCCCCTCTCCGTAAATCAGCACAAACAGTTGAGCTCCCCGCTGAAAGGCGGCAAGCAGGGAAGGCCGTAGTTCCGGCAGTTCGGCATCCCACAGTCCGATATACACAGTCCCCTTCGCTTCCCCAAGAATTGAGGCAGCCTTTTCCAGGGCTGCGGTTCTCTCGCTGAGGTTCCAGACCGGATCAAAATCTGCCTGAAACTCAAACTCCTTCAGTCTTATTTCCAGTTTTTCGCTGTAACTGAGGTATTCCCTTTGCAGTTTTTCAATAACCTTTTCCGGTGAGAGGGGACTGAACATCTCCGGTTTGGTGCCGGTGGACACAACCATTTCGCGGCGGATGAGTCGCCGGGTTACATCGTACACCCGGGAGTGGGGCACCCCGGAGTTCTGGGATATTGTATAGGCGCTGGCTGGGTGGGAGCTAAGCAAGGAGAGATACACCTTCGCCTCATACTCGGTTATGCCCAATCCTTTAAATAGTGAGATCATCTCGTCGGCACTGTACTTCATACTTACAGGAGTATACCCTAGGCATAGGAGCTGTCAACACTAAGCAAAAACGCAGGTGAAGACACGTGCCACCGGACATGCTACACTCACCGTATGAGCACACTTTTTCAAGAACTGGATTACAGGAGCACGCCCATTGGCGAGTTGCGCCTGTGTGCCCGCGGCAAGGACATAACCTTTCACAACCCATGCAGAACAGAGATTTTACTCAGACGGTATATCTGGGAAAAAAATAACAATAAAACAGAGGACAACCCGCGGTATATCTTTTAAGATGAAGCTATGAGTACACTAAAAAAGGGTTCGGTCACACGAAAAGTAAATCTCATTATTCTTATAAGCCTGTTTCTCGGCCTCGGCGGAGTAATATTCTTTTTTGCTTTTTCCCTGAGCAGCACTATTCAGCGGAGCACACGCGAGAGCCTGGACGAACAATCGGCCATTATCTATACCGCAATAGAGAACTTTATGCTCCCCGGCGAAGCCCCCCTGGCGGTTCAGTACTTTACAGAAGTTCAGAGACGTTCCCCCCTTTCCAGCATTTTTCTGTTCCGCTCTGACGGAACCCAAGCCTTTACCGACGCCGATACCATCGAGTCGGTAAATGAAATGATCTCCGGTTATCAGTTTCAAGCCCCTGATCGGGAAGAAGCCTCCGCCCTTACCCGCAGCAATCCCATGTTTACCGCAGCCACTAAGCTGCCGCCGGGAACCGGAACTTTTCAAACCACTGAGGAGCAAAAAACCTTCTTTCATATCTATAAACCGCTCATCAACAAGCCTAAATGCACCCGCTGTCACGGGGCGGATCATACAATTAGAGGCGTTTTAGAAATCAAAACCGACATCTCCGCCTCGGTACAGCAGCGGGAAGAGACCATCCTTATCTCCAGTGGAATCTTTCTCGGAGTTCTTCTCCTTCTTAGCGCCCTGCTTACCCGTTTTATGCACCATACGGTAATTTCACCGGTCCGAGATATTGGCGATGTATGCCGAGCGGTTACCGGCGGCAATTTTTCTAATAAGGTGAAAGTCCGTAGTAAAGATGAAATTGGGGAACTCGGTACTACCGTCAACACCATGGTCGACGGGCTCTACGAACGCTATGCCCTCTCTAAGTTTGTATCCAACTCGACCATTCAGAGTCTGCAGCACGAGGGAGAGGGCGAATCTATTTCTTTAACTCTGCTTTTCAGCGACATCCGCGGTTTCACCTCCTATTCAGAGGCGCGTGCTCCCGAAGAAGTGGTATCAAGGCTCAACGAAATGCTCAATATGCAGTCGCGGATCATTAGTCAACATAACGGCGATGTTGACAAGTTTGTCGGAGACGAGGTGGTCGCCATCTTTACCGGCCCCGAAGGCCCACTTTCAGCCTGCCGCTCTGCCCTGGAAATACAAGCGAAACTGAGCAGTAACACCGACCACTATGACCGTCTGCAGGTAGGTATCGGCATCCACACCGGTGAG
>JAIPFV010000046.1 GCA_021736475.1 Spirochaetia bacterium
CTCCGGAGAGTAAGGCTATAGCAATTATAGCCGGAACAAAGTAGACACTAATGCGGTCTGCCAGGGCCTGCAGGAGAATTCGTGAGGACTGCGCTTCTTCTACTAGTCGAATCATCTGCGAGAGGAAAGTGTCTTCGCCGACCTTCTCTACTTCTACGGTAATCGAACCCTGTTGTACTATTGTGCCTCCGATTACCTGCGAGTTCTGTTCATGCGGAGAGGGCACCGGCTCACCGGTGACCATCGATTCATCTACCAGTGCAGAGCCTTCAATGATCCTTCCGTCCAAGGGAATCTTTTCTCCTGTTCGAACCAGCAGGTGTGCTCCGGGCTTAACTGCTTCAATAGGGACTTCTTCGATTCCGGCCTCAGTACGCAGGCGGGCATTACGGGCCTGCACATCCAGCAGGGAGCGAACATCCTGGGCGGCTCTGTGTTTAAGCCGAGCTTCGATGTAACGCCCTCCCAAATGGAATGCTACTATCATGGCCGAAATTGATCCAAAGGAGATTTCCTGGATACCCGCAGCTGCCAGTAGAGCAGTGAGCCAAGATACAAAGGCGCTTACCGAAACAAGAGTGTCCATATTGGTATGCCCGTGTCGTAGGGCGATAAAGGCGCTTTTAATGGTACTGCGGCCGGGAACAAATAGGACTACACCGGCGACTATCGCTTCTATTGCAAAAAAGTAGGGGATATGAATGCCGCTCATGTGCAGCATCATCAACAGCATAAGCGGAATAGTGAGATAGAGGGCTACTCTTATTTTCTTACGAGAGACGGCAAACTGACGAGTAAGAACATCGTCGCCGGCGACTTCCTTACTGTATGTATATCCGGCTTTTTCAACTGCTTGTTTTATATCCTGGGTTTCGACTGTTGGCTCGGAGACTACATAGGCTTTGTGGGTGGCCAGATTCACGGAGACAAAATCTACGCCGTCTAATTTGTTAAGGTTACATTCTACTATTCGGGCACAGGAGGCACAGGTCATCCCTTCAACCGAAAAAGAGTGATGTTGTTGGTTGGGTGCACTCATTCATAAACCTCCATAAACATTAGTAAAAAGATAATATAAACCTGCTAAATAATCAATTCCCCAGGGAAGAGTCTTTTTTGCAAAAATAGGTGATTCTATTATATCCGACTTGCAAGAAAGCGTTTTAGCACCTAATATACTGGTAGGGATTAAGTTCTAGTCTGAGGAGGTTCTGAGATATATGATCCAACAAGTGGCTCCTTTTTATGTGAGAGTAAAAAACGACCTGGAAAAGGCATTTCAAGATTTTTTTCCCCACATGTCTTCAAACTATATAAGTACGGCGAAACTATTTCGCAAAGGCAAAATATACCCGGTATTAGGGGTGGAAAGCGTCACTGTTTTTACCAAGGATGGCTCTGAGGTTGAATCTGCGCGTTTTTTGGTACCTTCTGAGAACAATAATTTTATCTGGATTCAGTGTGAACTGTTTGAGTTTGCCGGGTTTGAAGGCGATCCGGAGAGTGCTGTGACAGAAAAAACCTAAACTAGCATTGTTTTTTCAACTTCGCGTTTGATTTTTTTTAGGTGATGCTTTTTTGGGCTGCTTTCGATGAGGTGGGATTAAGACATAAGTGACAAGTACCAGCAGTCCAAAACCGATGTACAGAGCTGTGAAAAACCAACCAGGGAAATCATAAAACAGCATAGAACGAATCAGCCGTCCCACAAAGGAAATCTCAGTTTCGATCTGTTGCCCTGCGGTAGTTCGAAGAAAGTGTTCAAGCTGAGTAAGTGGGCATAAATAGCCAATGAGTGCTTCCACCGCGACTAGCAGCACCGCTATCAGGTGCAATAATCTGAACAGGTGTCCGCGAATCCAATGCCAATGAAGTGTAGCTCCCAGAAGAATCAAAAGTTCTCCCCCAAGGGTGAATAGTAAATAGCCAAAATGGAGGGCAACTACAAAATCTGCAAGCAGGGCTGCTGAAAACAATCAATGCTCCTTAGACGCTGTGCTGGCACCAAGCTAAGCTTTTTGAAAGTGCTGAGTATACTCAGCAAGTTTGTACTTTAGCTTGACCGGAACCCGGGCCTCAATTAACACTGAATCATCCTGATATTCCTCGTGAAGAACTTTTCCACTGCGGTGGATTTCCGCCACTAAATCGTACTTGGAGAGGGGAAACTTAAAAAGCACCTGCGGGGTTGAGCGAAACAGCATCTCTTCGAGTTTCTGAGAAATTGTATCTATACCACTATCTTCCTTAATCGAGACAAATAACGCATTTGGGTATTCGCTGTGCAGTTGCGCAAGGTGCAGTTCGTCCTTGCACAGATCAATCTTATTAAATACCAGCAGTGTGGGGGTATCACTGACTTCCAGTTCATTCAACACCTCTTCGGTAGTTTTAATGTGCTGCCGTACTTCTGGGTTGGAGGCATCGAGTATATGAATAAGAATATCCGCTACCACTGTCTCCTCGAGGGTAGAATGAAACGCGTCGATCAAATTATGCGGTAGTTTTCGAATAAAACCGACGGTATCGGTTAACAGTACTTTGGTTCCGCCTGGAAGTTCCATCTTCTTAGTGGTAGGGTCGAGGGTTGCGAACAGCTGGTCCTCCACAGCAGCCGATGAGCCGGTGAGTGCATTCAGAAGTGAAGATTTTCCGGCATTAGTATAGCCTACCAGTGCACCGGTTGGTACGGGCACGCTGGTGCGTTGCTTGCGGCGGGTTGTACGCTGGGACTGTAGCTTTGCAAGCTCCCGTTTTAACTTTGTTATTTTATTGAGCACCACCCGGCGGTCAACTTCAAGCTGTGTTTCACCTTCACCACGGGTACCACGGGTACCTCCGCGCTGTCTTGAAAGGTGCGTCCAGGCTCTGGTTAAGCGGGGTAGGCTGTACTCCATGCGGGCTAAGCCTACCTGCAGCAATGCTTCCTTTGTCCGGGCGTGTTCACTGAAGATCTCTAATATGACTTCCTGCCGATCGATTACGCATAGACCGGAAATCTGTTCGAGGTTTCGCTGTTGTGAAGGCGAAATTGTGTCGTCGAACACAATACAATCGACCCCTATATCCTCAGCTATCTCCGATAACTCCTGGGCTTTTCCTGAGCCCACCAGATAGCGGGGATGAAGGTGTTTAATCGGCACTACCAAGCGCTCAATGGGCTCTATCCCAAGGGTAGTACAGAGACTTTCTAACTCGTCTAAATAGTTTTCGCACTGCTGTTCGTTTAAATCAGGAGTGCGCAGGGTCAGCAGTAAAGCCTGCTGGGCGGGTAAAGATGTGTTGTTCATTAAGTTTACGATAAACTGCAGTTGGGTTTACGTCAATGCACTTAGAATTGCTTGCTCGCTTCACGGAACAGATAATTTATTGTAAGCTGTAACAATGAGTGAATACTTTATTGTGCCGATTATAGGTGGCGTTGTGGCTCTACTGTGTGCTGCCGGACGAATGTGGCGGCTGCACCGGCAAACTCCGCAGCATGCTCCCCTTATAGAGCAGGCAAATCATATAAAGAAAGGGGTAAAACGCTTTGCTTTGCGGCAGTTAATCCTTTTTGCCTTGTTTGTAGTAGCCGCAGGGGTAATTCTGTATTTTTTCACTGAAGGTCCTATGCGCTTTATAGTGGTTTCCCTTTTCACCGGGGCGGTTTTAACTGTAATCACAGGGGATATAGGTCTTTGGGCTTCAACTTCAGGCAATATCAGAACTGCAGAGGCTGCGGGCCAGAACACTTTTTTGGCTCTGCAAACCGCTTTGCGAAGCGGCAGTGTAATGGGATTGGCGATGGTTGGGCTTTATCTTACATGTCTTACACCACTTTTACTATTATTTAGAAGGTATGTAGGCTGCAGTACCTTAACCCTCGAGTGCACTGTTCTGCCGGTGCTTTCCGGGTATGTTCTAGGTGCAGGAGTGGTTGCTTTATTCGGTCGGATTTCTGGCGGCATATATGCAAAAACGGTGGATGTGAGTGCCGATTCAATCGGTAAGAACGAGTTTGGTTTAGAAGAAGATGACCCTCGTAATCCAGCGGCTCTAGCTGATAGTATCGGTGATAATATTTCCGATATCGGTGGGCTTGGCTTGGATGCCGGCGAATCATATGTGGGGTCAATTGCCGGGGCTATGATTATCGGAGCTTCGATGAAAAGTATTTCTCTTACATACCTTCCTTTGTTATTGATGACCGCAGGTATTTGCGCCTCGATTATAGCGTATTACTTGGTTCGTATGCCCGCCTCCGGTAATCCGCATACAGCAATTTTTCGCAGCATTGCCGCCGGGGATCTGTTGGCCCTTGGCTTTGGTTTCCTGATTATCCAGTATATGTTTCCTCTCCATATGGCTTTTCGGATTACCGGTGCTTATGCAGTGGGCATCGGAACCGGAATAACTATCAGTTACATCACCGGTTATTATACGAGCCGCATACTTCCTCCGGTGGTGGGAATAGCCGGGATGACCGAATTTGGGGCTGCAACTGCAATTACAGAGGGGCTGGCGGTTGGTATGCGGGCTGTTGGCTTACCGATTATAGTGTTCACCGCTTCCTCGTTTGTAGCGTTTCAGAGTTTTGGCGTATACGGTTTGGGGATAGCTGCGGTGGGCTTGTTGGCCGGATCGGGTATTCAGGTTTCGGTTGATGCATCCGGACCGATCACAGATAATGCAGGAGCCCTGGCGGTACGGGCACAGCTTACACCTGTTACCCGCGAGCGGACCGATAAGCTTGATGCGGTGGGAAACTTGTTTAACGCTGCGGGAAAGAGCTATGCTGTTATTTCTGCTGCCTTCACTACCTTAGTATTATTTATCGCCTATAAAGAGGTGGCAGGTATTGAAATTATTGACCTTACTGAACTTCCGGTATTACTCGGCATAATATTGGGAGGTGCTTTTCCATTTATATTTTCTGCACTTGTACTAAGTGCGGTAAATCGAATATCCGCACAATTAATTAAAGAAGTTCGGCGAGTTTTAGAACAGCAGCCGATGGACAGCCTGCTTGATATGCCACAAGTGAATGCACTACCGATATACGAACCATTCAACCTATTGGTAGAATCAGAAGCATTTCGAAGGGGAATCCTTCCAGGAATAGTTGCACTTACAGTTCCGATATTAATATGGTTGGCAGGTGGCGAGTCCATGCTGGGCGGCTTTTTAATAGGGGTTTTAGTCAGTGGTACTATGCTGGCTTTGTTTATGAGTAATGCCGGTGCCGGCTGGGACAACGCCAAAAAACATATAGAGGCCGGGGCATACGGCGGTAAGGGGTCGGATTCCCATCGCGCTTCGGTTATAAGTGATACGGTGGGGGACCCCCTCAAGGATGCGGTCGGCCCGGTTATGGATATTTTAATGAAACTGATAGCAATAATCGCTATTGTACTGGTGGCGGTGTAATGCTATGCCGGCTAAACGAGCGCCTAACTGTTTGAAGTGTCTTTTTTTCTATGTAACCTGGGATCGGAGGTTCCCAAGAGGCTGTCGCCAGTTTGGAATAAGAAGCCGTGAGCTACCAAGCAGGGTTGTGTATCGAAGCACCGGTTACCATTGTCCGGCCTTCCAGCGTTCGCCGGCGGTGAAGGATTGAAATTTTTCCAAGCTTAAGGTACGTTTCTGGGAACAGACACAAAACAATTATCTTTTTGAGATTACCCCGTGAGAGGATAGGAACAAATATATGGGACTAAATTGCGGTATTGTAGGACTGCCGAATGTCGGTAAGTCCACTCTTTTTTCAGCGCTCACTTCAGCTCCGGCGGAAGCCGCCAATTATCCGTTTTGCACTATAGACCCGAATGTGGGAATAGTGAGCGTACCGGATTCACGGCTGGATAAAATAGTAGAGCTAATTCCCCCTGCAAAGGTGGTTCCCGCTGTGGTGGAGTTTGTCGATATAGCTGGATTGGTGGCAGGGGCCTCCAAAGGCGAGGGGCTTGGCAACCGTTTCCTGTCGCACATACGCGAGGTTGGTGTAATAGTGCATATTGTACGTTGTTTCGAGGATCCCGACGTGGTGCATGTAAGCGGGGACATCGATCCACAGCGGGATATTGATACCATTAACACCGAGTTGGCCTTAGCCGATCTTGAGACGGTTGAAAAACGGCTTGAAAAAAACCAGAAAGTGCTGCGAACCGGCAAAACAGAAGCGGCGAAACAGGCGGCAGCCCAGGAGCCGCTTCTGCGGAAGTTGTATGATGCTTTACAGGAGGGCCGGCCGGCCCGTGCGGTTGGACTGACCGATGATCAACTGCAGCTGTTGCATGACCTGCATCTTATAACACTTAAGCCTCAAATATATGTATGCAATGTCGATGAAGATGGTATTGTGTCGGCAAATGAGCATGTGTCGAAGGTAACTGAAATCGCCGCACAGGAAGAGGCCGAGGTTCTTTCGATTTGCGGCAAACTTGAGTCGGAAATTGCCGACCTGGAATCGGATGAAGAGAAGGCTGAGTTTTTGGAGTCAGCCGGGTTAAAAGAATCGGGAATGAACCGCCTAATTCACGCCGGTTATTCCCTGCTTGGTCTGAGGACTTTCTTCACCGCCGGCCCTGATGAAGACCGGGCGTGGACCTTTCATGCCGGTGATACCGCACCACAAGCTGCAGGCGTTATTCATACGGATTTTGAACGGGGTTTTATTAAAGCCGAAGTGTACCATTGCAGTGATTTGTTTGAATACGGCAGTGAGCAGAAACTGCGGGTGGCCGGGAAATTGCGAATAGAGGGAAAAGAGTACAAGGTTCAGGACGGTGACGTAATACATTTTAAGTTTAATGTGTAGGGTTGTGAATTAGTATGGATCGAGACCAACTGTACAAAGTAGTTGATGCTATTCTCAATCAGGCAAGCGAAGATGACCTCGAGGTAATTCGAGTTGCGCTGCAGCGCCGGAAAGGCGCAGATGAGGATGAGGGCGGCAGTTCTGCTTTTCAGTTCGGCCCCAAAAAAATTGCAGAAGAGTCAGCCCATAGTATCTCAGAACAGGTAAGTTATTCGAAAAGCACCATCCGCAATATGATCAAGAATTTTGCGGTGGATATAATTCGTAAGGAAGCCCCTGAACTGTCGGATGAACAGGTGCGTGAATTACTGAAAGCCTGGATTCCCGATCCCGAGAGCACCGGCCACCGGAGTCAACACAAAAATAGGGGATCCACCCCAGAGAGTCCCGCGAGTAATATCCCCTTTGATATGATGATTGCCATGATAGAGCAGTTTATTGAATATTCAGAGGGGCGCCTCTCGGTGCGACAGCAGGCTCAACTGCGGCAGGAGATGGGGGAGTGGCAGGAAAAATACTGGAAGTTATTTTCTGCTGATATAAAAGAGGCAATCTCCCTCTATTTAAAAGGAACTATAGATAAAGAGACTTTCTGGCTTGATGTGCATAAAACCCTTCAGATGGGCTGAATATTAATGACAGATGGAATTGTCCGGATTGCCTTTATCACCTTTTTAAAGTCATCACGCTTTTCTATTTCCATCGAAAAACGGCCGCTTAAATTTCCCCGTTCATCCTCTTCCAATTTCCCTTCGATCAAATGACCACGATACTTACGGACCGCTCCTTCAATTTCAGAGAAAAGGTCGGAGGTCATGCGGGAGGTAACCCGGAAGCGGCGGACCTCTTTTGGTGAAGAAGTCTCCCACTCAACCTCAACGCTGCGGTTTTCAAAATCTTGTATGTGCTTGAGATTGGGGCAATCGCGTCGATGAACAATTATCCCGCGTCCCCGGCTCACATAACCAATTATATCGTCCCCGTTTGAGGGGTTACAGCAATTGGCAATACTGATCATCATATTTTTTTCGTTGCCGATACGGAAGGCGACTTTAGTGCGGTCTACCACCTGTTTGATGATCGTGTCGCTCTCAGTTGTCTCCTGAGGCTGTTCCTGAGTTTTTCCGCCTTCTTTTTTCCCTTCAGCCTGCTCGGCTTGTTCGGCGGGCCGCTTCTTGGCGATGATGCTCTTGTCAATAAAAAGATTTTCTTCGTTTTTATTTAACCAGTGTCTGATTTTTTGCCGCGCACTGGCTGTTCTAGCGAACTTTAGCCAGTTTACATGTGGTCTGGCCTTGTTCGAGGTCATAATCTCTATAACCTGAGTGTTTTTCAGGGGCTGGTTAAGGGGGATAATTGATCCGTCCGCCTTGGCACCGACTGTGCGGTTTCCGACTTCTGTATGAATGTGGTAGGCAAAATCAATAGCCGACGAATTTTTCGGCAGTTCTACTATATGCCCGCGCGGGGTAAATACGTAAATAGAGTCCCGCAGCAACTCAGATTTTATATTATGAAAGAAATCCTCAGAGGAGGAGAGACGATTCCAATTTTTCAGTTTATTTATGATAGGCAGTTCTTCCGGTTTCATCCGGGCACCGGAAAAAGCACTTTTATAAGCCCAATGGGCTGCAACGCCGTATTCGGCGGTCTGGTGCATTTCATAGGTTCTTACTTGAATTTCCAGCAGCCGCCCATCGTTACTCATCACCGTGGTGTGTAAACTTTGGTAGTGGTTAGCTTTGGGCATGGCAATGTAATCCTTGAAACGTCCTTCAATCGGCGGCCATAACCGGTGTATTATTCCTAGGAGGGTATAGCATTCATTGCTTGTCTGGCACAGAACCCGGATACCGAGCAAGTCGTATATCTCATCAATATCTTTCCCGCGGCGCTTCATTTTCTGGTGGATGGAATAGTAGTGCTTGGTCCGGGTTGATACGGTAATATCAATATCTTCTTTCTTGGCGGAGGTATAAAGTTGACGTTCAATTTTTTTCAGGTAATTTGAACGTTCCAGTTTTTTGGAAGTAAGATATTTTCTGATGGAGCTATAGGCCTCCGGATTCAGCTCCTTCAAAGCGAGGTCCTCTAAGCCGGTTTTCATCCATGAAATACCCAATCGATCTGCAAGAGGAGCATAAATATCCAGACACTCCGTAGCGATCGCCTTTCTTCTCTCCTTTGACAGGTGTTCGAGGGTGCTCATATTGTGGTATTTGTCCGCAAGCTTAATGATGATGACCCGAATATCCTTGGTCATCGCGAACAGCATCTTCCGAATAGTCTCGGACTCCTGCACGCTTTTGCTTTTAGCCTTGACTATCGAGATCTTAGTCACACCGTCTACCAGTGAGCTTACCTGGCGCCCGAATCGCTTTCTCAGTTCAGGCTCTTCTATTACTGTATCTTCTAACACATCGTGCAGCAGCGCGGCGATGATTGTATCGGAATCCAGCTGCATATCGACGAGAATTTCCGCTACCTGCAGGGGATGGATGAAATAGGGCTCACCACTGGCCCGTTGCTGCTCACCATGCAGCTCTTTCGCCCATTCTGCTGCGTCGCCTATTCGCTCTCGCTCTTTTTCTGTGTAACGGGTTAGTTCCTGTTTGAACTTTTCAATTCTACTCAACATATGGTTTGTATCCGCTCACTGCGCGGTTGCGCCCGCTTAAATCGGGGTAAGAGTTAATTCCCTGGTATCCGCGGGTTCGAAAGATCTCTTCAATTGCGTCAATCTGCTCAATACCGGCCTCTATAAACAGGGCTCCACCCCCTGATAGGTGATCATAGCCCTCATTAATAAGTATACGGATGGTGTCAAGTCCATCCTGACCACCTTCCAGGGCTGTTATTGGTTCCGGCCAGCGCCGCTCCTGCATCTGTGCTACTTCATTACTGGTAAGGTAGGGAGGGTTTGAGACAATAATATCAAAGGTGCCGCTAATCGCTGAAAAGAGATCACTTTCGATAAGCTCAAGCGGCTCAGTCAAAAGGTGTCGACTGTTGAGTTTACAAACAGCCAGGGCGGATTTAGAAATATCCGCCGCGGTAACCCGAAGCTGGGGTTGCAGGTGTTTTAAGGTGATAGCGATACAGCCGGTGCCGGTGCCTATATCCAAAACTTTTAAGTTCTTTTGCATACCAGACTTTCCCCTGATGTGTTTCAGCACCTCCTCGACCAGTGTCTCTGTGTCCGGACGTGGAACCAGAACCCTTTCATCTACGTAAAAGGGGAGACCAAAAAACTCCTTTTTCTTGCGGATATAGCTTATCGGATATCCGGAGAGACGCTTGCTTACATGGTTATTAAACTCGTGTAGTGCGGACAGAGGAATAGTATCCGGATATGAGGCTAGGAGTTTTTCTTTGCTTATTCCTAAAGCATGGGATAAAAGCAGCGCAGCATCCAGAAAGGGAGTTTCCAAATTTGCCAGCCGCTCCTTGCCGTCTACAAGGGCTTCTCGTACAGTTGTCATTCTACCTCTTTCAGGTACTCCTGACGGGCTGAGTATTTTAGATTTTCAATAATCTCATTCAAATTACCCTGCATAATCTGATCCAGTTTATGAACGGTAAGATTGATACGGTGATCGGTTACCCGGTTCTGAGGAAAATTGTAGGTGCGGATGCGCTCGGACCGGTCTCCTGAACCTACCTGGCTTTTTCGGGCTTCGGCTCTTTCTTCCTGAAGTTTGCTCTCTTCTTCTTCATAAATTCTGGCTCGAAGTACCCGTAATGCTTTGGCCTTATTTTTATGTTGAGATTTTTCATCCTGGCAGGTGACTACCGTACCGGAGGGAATATGGGTGATGCGTACCGCCGAATCGGTGGTATTTACACTCTGTCCTCCCGGGCCTGAGGAACGGAACACATCGATTTTCAGGTCTTCCTGGTTAATCTGGATATCAGTTTCTTCTGCTTCAGGTAATACTGCTACTGTTACGGCGGAAGTATGGATGCGGCCTCCGGACTCGGTAGAGGGGACTCGCTGCACCCGATGTACGCCACTTTCGTAGCGGAGGTTTTCATACACATTTTTTCCGGCGATTGAAATGGATATTTCCTTGAAACCACCGATACCGGTTTCATTGGATGACAATAACTCGGTCTTCCAATTATTTTCCTCTGCAAAGCGGCTGTACATTCGATAGAGGTCGGCTGCGAATAGTGCCGCCTCTTCACCCCCCGTACCGGCCCTGATTTCCATGATGATATTTTTTCCATCCAGGGGATCCTTGGGAATAAGAAGAGTTTTAAGGTGGTCGGTGAGGGTATCTCGCTTTTCTTCCAGGGATTGAAGCTCCTCTTTGGCCATCTCCCGCATCTCCGGGTCAGCTTCTTCCCCGATCAATGCCTCAGCCTCCTCGACCTCTTGGGCGACTTGCTTGTATTTCTCAAACTCCTCGACCAACTCTCGCAATTGGGAGTGCTCCTGCATCAGCTCTTTGTAACGCTGCATATCTTTCATAATATCCGGGTCAGAGATGAGTTGTTCTACTTCGTGGTAGCGCTCGGCAATGCCCTCAAGCTTATCTAACATTGTATTAAAATTTCTCCTTAAAATAGGGACATGTATAAACAACCAGTTCAAACTCTTCCTTACTTTTCACAGCTTCCAGCGCACTTGTAAGTTTTTTCTGGAATGAACACTTCTTGTCGTAATGACAAAGTGGACACGCTCCATTACCTCTATTATTTATTTTTACCTGCATGCACAAAAGATACCAAAAAATCGCCTTATATGCAATGTTCTCATTTTTACATAGACAGCGTATAAAGGAGGATTTATACTAGAGGTATCGGAAGGAGGATCAAATTGCATAGTAAAAAAGCTGTTATAATTACGGTGGCTGTTCTTCTGTGCTCTACTACAGGTGCGTTCTCCCAGGAAGAGAGCGTGATTTGGGGTTCCTGGTATTCTCCAGGAAATGTTATTTTTTCGGCACGGGGAGCTTATGAAACTCCTTCAGGTTACTCAGGGGGTTTGGGAATATATCCCGGCGCTGAAGTAATTCTGCATAAATATGGTTTCGAGGATGTTGCTCCCATAGACATTGGAGTAGCCGCCCGCGGGCATTTCGGGATCGGAGCCGATAATGCGTTAGATAACAGCCTTTCGGCGGGAGTAGGGGGCGTGGCAACCTTCCATCTTGGGTTCAGGGGTCTAGACTTTTTGGATCCGGGTATCCTAGGAAAACTGGAATATTTTGCGGAGCTTGGCCTCGGGTTTGATATCATAAAATACAACGAGAACGATTCGGCGCTTCGCTTTGTTAGTATGACCGGTTTTAACTACTTTCTGAATCCCTCTTTTGCTGTTTCCGCCGGCTATAATCAGTGGGGTAATATATCCGGAGGGTTTCTCGGCGTACAACTGAAAATTGGACCGACTCCGAAGGTAGATTCTACCCAGTTTGAAGCGGATATACGCACTTCCGGCAGAATAATGATGACCCAGATGTATGTATCCCAGTTTTATGCTATCTACTGGTACGCATTTGCGGCCGGAGGGTTCTACTTTGACGATTCAACCTATGAAGTAGGTCAAGGCACAGTATGGTCGCTGACCTCTTCCGATGAAAACGAAGAAATACGGTTGGAAAGGGCACTACTTAGCATAGAGGATGACGGGTCAAAATGGTGGCGGGTTGCCTTTTCTAGGGAAGGGGACCGTTTAGTCTATGAGTATCACATAGCCCCGGATTACCAGCTTCTGAAAATGCGTTTTAAGGATGTGTCGGAAAATAAAGTCGGGGAGTACGAGTTTACAAAAGAGACGGATGAAGCTGAATATGAATCGTCTGATGTGGAGCCAATTACTCCAGAAGACTATGCAGAGTATAAAGCCGGTACGGAGCGTATAAAGGTTGCCGGAGACACTTACGAATGCGATGTACTAAAGCATACCTATTCATCTGACAGTGATGAGTGGAACTACACATGGTGGGCTTCCCAGGATGTTCCCGGAAGCTTGGTAAAGTTCTATTGGGAACTGAACAACGGAGAGGACTGGATGCAGGGGGAGCTAATAGAAATTACTCGGGGTAACCGGCCGGAGTTGAAATAGGGCTTATTTTCGCGGGCGTAAAAAGCCGAACATACTCCCGCATACGCCCCCTGCTATGTGGGCAAACTCAGAAATCTGATTCGCCTGTACCGATGAGATAAGCTCTTTTGCCAGGTATAGGATCAGAATCAGAATGAAGGTAAGCGGAATCTCTCCATTGCGAATGTTGGTAAACGAGACTAACAAAATCATCATAAAAGCGACCCCGCTGGCACCCAATAACGCGGTCGAGAAGAGAAGAGCATTCAACAACCCGGTGACCAGAGCGGTAATAAGGATCATGATGAAAAGTGAGACCGAACCGTATTTTTCCTCCAAAATAGGTCCGATCAACAGAATTATTGCAAAATTACTCAACAGATGTTCCCAGCCTACATGACCGATTACATGGGTGAAAATCCTGACATAATCAAGAAAAGAAGAAAAACTGAACGCCGCTTTTCCGGGAACCATACAGAGGGCCGGAATAATGCCTGCACCGGTAAGTTGATCTATAGCCAAAATTAGGGCTGCAACTAAAGCAAAGGTGAGTGTAATTGGTGCGTTATAACGGATTCGCATATTTTCTCCTTATAATTTTTTAAGCAGATTAGGCGGCCGGGACCGAAAAGTCAAGCACAAAAAGGCACTAAGCCTCTAAGCCACTAGGCAAAATTCTGAGGAAAATCGTGCAGATAATAATACAACAGGTTCGCGGTATGTTCCAAGTCACTAACTCGAAGCACTCCGGCGGGACTGTGAATATAGCGGCAGGGCACAGAGACTATTCCGGTTGGAATGCCGGCTCCTCCCGTAGAGATGGTAGCAGCATTGGTTCCTCCGTATACCGGTTTTTTATACTGCCACGGAATAGAGTGGCGTTCTGCACACGCTTTTAGGGAATTGACGATTCTTTCCGGTACCACATACTTTGTGTCGGCCAGGGTAAGTGCCGGCCCTTTCCCAAGTTCAGCAACCTTGAAGTGGGCCGGAGTGCCGGCCGTATCGGTGGCGGTAGTATTCTCCAGTACTAAAGCAGCAGCAGGTTTCAAAGGCAGTTGAATGCTCCCTGCCCCCAGCTGTCTATGCTCCTCGGCACTTGAGAACAGAAACAGCACTGTAGCATCAATTGGTTCCTCTTTAATCCTGTACGCGGTTTGCAGAAGCAGATTGCAGCCGCTGCGGTTATCGAAGGCCTTCCCCATCAAAGAGCTTTTTCCGAGCTGCTGAAAGGGTGTAAAGAAAGTTCCGGTACTGCCGATATCTATCCCCAGCTCCCGCAGCTCAGCCTCAGAGGAGGCACCCACATCGATAGACAGGGATTCAGTTTTTAGGGGGCCTCCATTACTGCCTAAACTGTTTTTTACATGAGGAGGAATGCTGCCGAATACTCCGATAATCCGAGCTGTGTTTCTGTTTTCAGAATCCACGCGGAACTGAACCATGGCACCGGGCAATAGACTGGGATCAACTCCACCCAGCGCCGAAACGCGTAAAAGCCCATCTCCTTCAATGTGGTTAACCATAAAGCCAACCTCATCCATATGGGCATCTAATAGAATTACATCACTTTTTTGACTCCGACCATATTTAACAGCGATTAAATTGCCGGCGGCATCCTCCTGCAGCGTATCCGTATAGGAAGCGATGCTGTTTTGTATATACCGCCGTACATCCTGCTCCCTTCCCGGACAGCCTATCAGTTCGCTCAGCTCTTGCTGCGTGTGTATAAGTTCTTTCATAATGGCTGAAGTATATACGAGCTTGTTTTATCTCGCAATGCCGAGCAATGCGGTGCCTAAAGCGGGATATTGACATGCAGCATTGAAAGGGATATGCTTTCCCGCAATGGACACGTAGCTCAGCTGGATAGAGCGCCACCCTCCGGAGGTGGAAGTCGTGGGTTCGAATCCCGCCGTGTTCATTTTTTTATGCCCTTTACGCTTATTTCCGAGTTCAGTACTTCCGGAGAAATGTGACAGTAGGCAAAATGCGTGTCGGAAAAGTTGACCCTTGGCGGGGGAGTCGTATCACAGACGCTTCCCACCTTGCGGTGGCAGCGGCCGGCAAAGGGGCAGCCCTTGATCTTCTTGGTTGGGTTAGGCGGCGCGCCGTGCAGTCGTATCTCGCCTCGTTTAAGGGAGGGGTCTACGTCCGGTACCGCCGAGAGCAGCGCTTCGGTATACGGATGGCGCGGAGATCCGCCCACCTCGGTTTTCTTACCGTACTCACAAATCCGACCTAAGTACATCACCATTATGTAGTCGCTTAGGTAATTGATCACGTTCAGGTCGTGGGAAATGAAAATGTAGGCGGCCCCGGAATCCTTTTGCAGGTCCACCAGCAGGTTCAGGACCGATGCCTGCACGGATGCGTCCAGGGCAGAGGTCGGTTCGTCACAGACCAGGAGATTGGGAGCTATTGAAAATGCCCGGGCTACAGCAGCCCGCTGCATCTCGCCGCCGCTCAGCTGTTTGGGGCGCCGAAAGAGGTACTCTTCGCCGAGGTCCACCTTTTTCAGGATATCCACGATCAACTTGCGCCGTTTCTGCTTCGATTTGATACCCAGCAGCTTCAGCATAGGCCGTCCGATAATGTTCTCGATGGTGAATGACGGATTCAGGCTGCGTCCGGGATTCTGGAAAATAAGCTGAATGTCCCGCAGGGTTTCCGGGCTTCGTTTTCTCCACGACACCGAAATATTGGTACCGTCAAAAATAATCTTTCCTCGGGTGGGCCGCATCAGACCGCTGATCGTATGGCCCATGGTGCTCTTACCGCAGCCCGATTCGCCCACTACTCCCAGAACGTTGTTCCGGTCGAGGGTTAGATCGACCCCATCCAGGGCCCGTATTCTTTTTCCGTGGGGACCGTAATATTTATAGAGATTATCGATTTTAAGAATGGTTTTGTGTTCCGGCTCGGCACCCTCCGGAATAGAACCGGCTTCCTTAGACAGGACCTTGTCCGGAATATCGGTGGCGTAAGCACGGTCACAGGCTGAAAAATGGTCCGGCTTTCGTTCCACCATGCCGTACTTTTCCTCACAGGTGGCGTTGCGCTTCTCGCAGCGTGCGACAAAGGGGCAGCCGGTTTCGGCGGCGCTTCTGCGGGACACATATCCCGGTATGGTGTTAAGCTGGGTATTTTCTTTCAGCACGCCCGCCCGGGGCATGCAGTTTATCAGAGCCCTGGTATAGGGATGCTCAGGCTTTTTATAGATGGTGTTCTGGTTCCCAAATTCCACTACCTCGCCGCGGTACATAACCGCTATTCTGTCGGATACCTTGTTTACAACCCCTATATCGTGGGAAATATAAATAAGGGACATATTGTACTTGTCTTTCAGTTCTTTGATTATATCCAGAATAACCGCTTCGGTGGTCACATCCAGGGCGGTGGTCGGCTCGTCTAAAATCATCAGGTCGGGTTTGCAGAGCAGCGCCATGGCAATACAGATACGCTGCTGCATACCGCCGCTTATCTGATGGGGGTAGCGGCGTACGATACCCGCCGCATCACCCAGGTGCAGGTCCGACAGGGTCTCCACCGCCGCCTGGCGGGCTTCCTTTCTGCTCATCCCATGATGGAACATGGAAACCTCTTCCAGCTGGAAACCGATGGTAAGAGAGGGATTCAGGCTTGAATAGGGGTTCTGGTACACCATTGCAATTTTGCTGCCGCGGAACTTCGTCATTTGCTTCGGGGTTTTTACTACCAGATCCTCACCCTTGAACAGTATCTCGCCGGATCGTGAGGAGCTGACCGGCAGGTAGTCCATAATTGCGTAAAAAAGGGTGCTCTTACCGCAGCCTGACTCGCCGATAATTCCGAGGGCTTCATTTTTTGCTACCGAGAGGGATACACCTTTTAAAGCCACTACGGTGTCCGTAAGAGTGTGGTAGGCTACATCAAGTTCTTTTATTTCAAGTACCGGTTCAGTCTTCATTGATCATCACCTTGCTGACAAAGTCGGAAAACAGGGAAATAGCAATAACCAGGGAGGCAATCGCCAGGGACGGATAGAGCACCGTCCAGGGGGCCGCCCGGATAAGCGATTTGTTCTCGATTACCATCATTCCCCAGTCAGGTGTGGGCGGCTGAAGGCCTACACCCAGAAAACCGAGGGAGGCTATCATCATTATGGAATAGGCAAACCGTGCGGTAATCTCAACGATGACCGGGCCGATGGTGTTGGGAAGAATCTCCACGAACATTATGTAAATGTGCGATTCACCCCGAATGCGGGCTGCATCTACGTATTCAGTACTTTTACAGGTCAGAAGCGCCCCTCGGGCCACGCGAGCGGTGGCCGGCGTAAAGGCAATCGAGACTATAATGGTGAGTCCGACAATTGTGGAGTTGCCGAGAATACCGAGTACCACCATGGCCAGTACTAACGGTGGAATGGCCATAAGAATATCCATTATCCTGAGAAAGATTGTATCGACAATTCCTCCGAAGTAGCCGGCGGTAAAGCCGATGATAATTCCAGCGATGGATGACAAGAGGCTGGTCAAAAGGGCGATGGTCAGAATGGAACGGCTTCCGTAGATAATTCTGGAAAAGACATCCCGCCCCAAAGCGTCGGTGCCGAGAAGGTGTCCCTCCTGCCCCGGAGCAACCATCTGATTGTTCATATCCATCTCGGTATAGGAATAGGAAAGCAGAGAAGGTCCGGCAATAGCCGCGAAAATCCAAATAAGAAGAATCGCAAGGCCGGCAATGGCCCGCGGGCTGCGTTTAAGCTGTAATAAATATGTGTTCATGCGTCCCCCCGTTTATAGCGGATACGCGGGTTGAGAAAAGCGTATAGCATGTCGGTTGTAAAAGTGGCAAAAACAAAAATGAAGGTAATAAAAAGTACGCAAGCCTCAATCAGAGGAATGTCTCGTGTTTTGATGGCCGACATGGTCAGAGAGCCCAAACCGGGAAAACCGAAAAGGGTCTCCACTACGATCAGGCCGCCGAAGAGCCAGCCCATATTCATTCCGATGATGGTGATGGTCGGAAGCAGCGCATTTTTAAGAGCATGCCGAAAAATAACGTACTTGCGCGGCATTCCCTTGAGGATTGCCGCCCGGATATAGTCCGCTTTCATGACGCTTACCATAGAAGAGCGCTGCATGCGCGAAACATATCCAAACATTACGAAGGTGATGGAGAGGGCCGGCAGAACCAAAATGTCCAGGTTCTGCCAGAGGTTCTCTCCGATAGGAATAATGCTTGCGATGGGCAGAATCTCTAAGCCCACCGCAAAAACTGTTATGAGAATGATTCCTGAAACGAATTCCGGAAGGGCCATGGTTGCCAGCCCCACAAAGGAGATTATTGCGTCCGGCGCTTTACCCTCCTTTACTCCTGCAAATACCCCGAAGAGGATTGACAGGGGAACGTAAAAAAGGAGCGCGGTTAAGGCCAGTACAACCGAGTGACCAACTTTTCTCCAGAAAATAGTGTTTATCTGTACCCCGCGCATATAGAGAGACTCACCCAGGTCACCCCGGATAAAGCCTCCGGCCCAACGGAGATACCTCTCGTGCAAGGGGTCGTCGAGCCCCATCCTGTCCCGAAGAGCGGCCACCGATTCCTCGGTGGCGCTCTGGCCCAGAACGGTCTGGGCCACATCTCCCGGCATTATTTCGACCAGGAAGAATATCAGTACAGACATAGCAAGAATGGTCAGGAGCGTAAACCCCAGCCGTTTGGCGAAACGTTTCAGAAATTCCATATCTCCTCGCTATTTTATAGTGGTGTATTCAAGTTGGGGCAGCATGGTTACCGGCTGGCGGTAATCGGTAACTGCGTCGCTTACGCCGACCAGGTAGGGAACCTGAAGATTTATCACCGTACCCTCTTCATGGAAGATTTCCTGGAGTTCGTCGTAATAGGTCTGGCGAACCTCGGGATCTACCTCGCCCCGGATCTTCTCGATAAGCTCATCGATCCTCGGGTTGTCTAAATGAGATTCGTTCCAGGGACCTTCCGAATGAAAAGCGAGCATGAGCAGCATAGAGGGGTCTACCCGTACTCCCCAGCCGGTAAGCAGCATCGGTCCGTTCATCCAGTGCTGAGAAAGGTAGATGTCCCTCGGAAATCCCTTGAGGTTGAGCTCTATGCCTGCGGGAGCGGACAGCTCCTTCAGGGTCTGGGCAATATCGCTGCCGTAGGGATGGTCGGAGGCGTAGAAAAAATCCACCGACAGTCCGTCGGGATAACCAGCTTCTGCCAGCAGTTTTTTCGCTTTATCGATATCCCGTCCGCGGAAGGGAATTTTCTTGTACTGCGCGAGCGCGTTCACAATGGGAGTCTCGTTGTAGAAAATGGTCTCACCAAGGGTACCCTGACACGCTTTGGCCAGAATTTCCGGATCCATCGTGTATTTGAAGGCCAGTCTTACCCGGTTGTCGGAAAAGGGCTCCCGATCATCGGCCAGGGCGATAAAGCGGGACTCCTGGTAGGGAGAGACCACTTTGAACCCGTCCATGCTCTCCAGACGCTTTTTGATAATCGGGGAAATCTGGGGAACGATATCCACTTCTCCGGCTTCAAGCAGGGAAACACTGGAATCAATATCGGGAACAAAGTAGATTCGCAGTTCATCGGCCTTCGGCAGTCCTGAATCCCAGTAATTGTTATTTTTGACCAACAAGGCCGATTCTTTGGGGACAAGCTTTTCGAGTTTGAAAGGTCCGGTTCCCATGGGTGCCGATTCTCCCTTCGAAGCGTAATCGTATTCTGAAGAAAGAATTGCCATGTTGTAGTCGGTAAAAATAAAGTTGAAGGTGGGTGCTGCCTCCTTGAGGGTGATCACAACTGTATGATCGTCAGGAGTCTCGATTTTTTCGAGGTTTTCGAAATCCTGCGCTTTCAGATGGCCAAGCTCGGGATCCTGGGTCCTTTCAAGGGTGAACTTCACATCGGCTGAGGTGAAGTCGCTTCCGTCGTGGAATTTCACTCCCTTTCTCAGTTTGAAGGTCCAGACCTTACCTTCAGGACTGTCCCATTCTGTAGCCAGAGAGGGGACCAGCTCACCGGTATTCGCGTCCATTTCAATCAGATAGTCGTATATCGACCCATTCAGGGAGAATGCCTGTCCATCCCATGCCCCGGGTGTTATCAGGTTGGGGACCTGTTCGGCCACCTTAATTGTCATTTTTTCTTCAGTCTCCTGAGCGCCCCCCGCAAAAGCCGTTGCGGCTGCAAGCAGAAATACTGCGCATACTATTATGCTTTTCTTCATCGCTTTCTCCTTATATTTTTGATTTTTTTAACACTCATTTATCTATTATATTTACAACACTAAAATAGTGCAAGCATTTTATTACATACTGACATAAAAAATTTATTTCACTATATAAGTTTTTATAATAAATAAATTATTAAGTGTTTTTACAATAAGAAGATAAAACGCTTTAACAATCTGCTTTGTCTGCATAAATAGTGATAACTAAAAGTTATAGTTCGATATAATACCTGGCGGCACTTTGTGTACTGACAAGCTCTGCAGATATAGCGGGGGTACTTTAAAAACCGGTTAAGGATGAGTATTTAGTGGTAGAATACCTTTGTATTCCCATTTGTGAGGAGCTTCTGAATTATTTCTTCAAGAAAAATGAAAAAGAGGGTGCGTGATTTTTCATGGGGCTTGAAATACGAGGGCTGCGGAACCGGAGAGAGCCAGAAAATCCGGTCGCACTGATTGAAGAGTTCGGTATTGTACTCCTCCACAATAATAGCCACGGTGCCTCCGCTTTTACTGGAAGAGGCGTAGACATCCTGAAAGGAGTGAAAGCGTCCTGTTTCCGTAAGAATCAGTAGAAGGGTGGAATCATCAACCATATTGTCTATGGCAACTTCATCCGAAATAGCAATAACCATTTTATCGGAGCAGTTACGGAAGCGGTATTCGAAGTACTGCGCACAGAGCATGGAGGGACCGTACCCGAAGAGTATAACCTTCTTATGCGCATCGATAAGCTCTAGCAGCTCGTCGATCATGGCCGGGTCAAAAGCATCAATAAAAGCCTTGATTCGCTTCAGTTCATCGGATTGCTCGCTGTGGTCAATCTCCCGTCCGTATAAAAAATCAAGGTACTGTTTGTAGTTTTTGAATCCCAACTTCTTTACGAATTTGGAAATCTTCGAGACCGAGCACTGGCACAACTCTGCTGCTTCGTGTATGCGTATCTGTTCTTTACTCTTGCTGAGGAGCATCAGCTGTTCGTGAATTCTTTTTTCCAGAGGATTTAGACTACTTACATCTATACTGATCATATGGAAAATTGTACGAGAATCTGCAGTAGCTGTACACAGGCTAACGGGCAAAACAGGCTTATGTTCACAAAAATAGTGGAAAATTTTCCAAAAGTTTTATCTAAAATAGAATCAATTGGAAATTTTTCTGTACTGATATTGACGATTGGCCATTTGCCCCGTACACTTTTTCCAGCTATCAAACTGTGGGAGGAGAAGAGTATGAACTCAGAAACGATATTAGACGAAGTCCAGAAGCTGCTGACGCCGGAACAGGTGAACACTGACCGGGAAGACCTCTACGATGCGTCGGCGGACCGGTACAAGAAATATGCCAAGGCCCGCGGAGTGCTGGATGTGCCCATGCCCCTGGCTATCGTGTATCCGAACTCTACGGACGAGGTAAGCCGGCTTTTGCAGTTCTGTAATGAGAACAGGATAAATGTGATTCCCCGGGCAGGCAAAACGGCTACCGAAGGCGGCCTGGAGAACTGGAAAGAACAGACACTGGTGATCGACGCGCTGAATTTGAATAAGATCATCAAGTTAGACACCTATAATATGCAGGCTACAGTACAGGCCGGAGTAGCCCTGCAGGATCTGGAAGACGAGCTGCGAAAAGAGGGCTTTACTACCGGCCACTCCCCGCAATCCAAACCGGTGGCCAAGCTGGGCGGCCTGGTAGCCACCAGAAGCATCGGTCAGCTCTCCACCCTGTACGGAGGAATCGAGGATATGGTGGTGGGGCTGGAATGTGTCTTTCCCGACGGCCATATCTCGCGAATCAAAAACGTGTCCAGAAGGTCCGGCGGGCCGGACATACGGCACATTGCCATTGGAAACGAGGGGACCCTCTGCTACATTACCGAGGTCACGGTGAAATGCTTCAAATTCTACCCGGAAAACAACCGCTTCTTCGGCTATCTTGTCAAAGACGTGGAGTCGGGTATAAAGGTGCTCCGAGAGGTGATGGCGAACGGTTTCCGTCCCTCCGTTGCCCGGACCTATTCGGAAGAGGATGCGGCCCAGCATTTTTACCACTTCCACAAAAACAAGTGCGTACTGCTGTTTATGGCCGAAGGCCCGGAAGGAATTGTCGATGCCACCTGCCGGGGTATAGAAGCTGCGGCGGAAAAGTTCAAGGACGGAATTCTCGAGCAAGTCGACAGCAAGTACATCGAGGATTGGTTTAATAATCTCAACTGGTCACAGCAGGATATCGATGATGAATACGAAGGTATGAAGGAACACGATTCTCACGCCGGTTTTACCACCGAGATATCCGCCGATTGGGAGACCATCCCCAAAATATACAACAGCGTAATCAGGCGAATTCGGGATGAGTACCCCCGGGCTCACGAGCTTACCATGCTCGGCGGGCACTCCTCACACAGTTATATAAACGGGACCAACATGTACTTTGTGTATAACTACGATATTCACTGTGCACCGGAGGATGAGATGCGGGTCTACCATCATCCTCTGCAGAAGCTGATAGTGGAGGAGACCCTCAAATTCGGCGGCTCCATGTGCCATCACCACGGTATAGGCAAGTTCCGCAGCGAGTGGACCAAGGATGAGCACGGATCGGCCTACTACATGCTCGCGAAGCTGAAAGAGGCCTTCGATCCTAATGGTATCATGAACTTTGGAACCATTTTCCCCCAGGAAGAAGGCAGGAAGTATCTGAGTTGAATATAATTTGCGTGGTGAAGATTGTTCCCGATGTGGACAGCTTCGCCTATGACTATGAGAACAACACCCTTATCCGTGAAAACATCCGGATGATTCTCAACCCGGATGACGCCTGTGCCCTGGCCTGCGCGCTGAAGGTGAAGGCCGGCCGGCCCGACTGCAGTATTGAAGTGGTGACCATGGGCCCGAAAGCGGTGAAACCCCATATGGAAGATCTGCTCCGGCTGGATGCGGATAGGGGAACCATCATCAGCGATCCCGCCTACCGGGGAAGCGACACTTACGTGACCAGCAGGATCCTGGCCAGGTATCTTTCCACCCGGCAGTTCGACGTGCTTTTGACAGGCAGTCACGCCCTGGACGGAGATACCTCCCATGTCCCGGCGCAGCTTGGCGAGGAGCTCGACCTGGAACAGATGTCCGGAATAACTGCGGTTGACTTTGAACGCTTTGATAGCCGGAGAGCAGTTTTTGAGGTGGAGTACGAGAGCTCAGTGGTCACATGGGAAATGGCCCTGCCTGCAATCCTGAGCCTGGACAGGGAGAGCGGCTACACGCTTCCCTATGTAAAGTACGAAGACTTCCAGAGGGATGTTTCCGGTAAATTGACGATTATAGGCAACCCGGAGCTCGGGTTTGAACCCGGGGAGGTCGGCAGCGACGGTTCCCTTACAGAGGTGGTCCGTACCTATACACAGAGATTTGAGACCCGGGAGCGAAGGATAGTAAGGAATGATGATGCAGGCATTGAGGATGTGTTCAACTTTTTATTAGAAAAAGGATTTCTTTGAGATGAATCGAATTTTGGTTTTTCAGGACACCGAACACATCGAAAATACCATTGATCTGCTGGCAGTGGCAGAAAAAATGTATGCAGAAGAACCCTTTGAATCCTACGCGCTTGTGATCGCCGGCTCCGACAGCAGCGACAGCACCGGCGGGCCCAGCGCCGCCAACGGCCCTGCGGGCCCCTTAACCGGTTTCTTTCAGAAAGTCATTCAATTAAGCCACGAAATTGTGGAGCCCCACGATCAGATCGGCATATGCGAAGTATTGACGGAGCTACAGAAAGAATACAAATTTGATGCTATCCTTGTTCCGGCCACCCCCTTCGGCAGAATGATCGCCCCCCGCCTGGCCAAGCGGCTGCACACCGGGATAGTTGCGGACGTAACGGATATCCGCCAGAAGGACGGACGTGTGGAGATTATCCGCCCTGCTTACAGCGGAAGAATAATGGCCGCCATCGTAACCCGCGGAAGCGGACCGGTCATGATGAGTGTGCGCCCCGGGGTTTTCAAATATTCCGACGGGGGCGGTGTGGACACAGAAGTGTCGGAGTATAACAGGCCTGTAGAAGCCCACAGCAGCCTGAAGCCGCTCGAGGTAAAGGAAAAGAAGATATCCTATGACATACGGGAGAGTGACATCCTCATCTCCGGTGGCGGCGGAGTGCTGCGTAATTTTGCTGGGCTGGAGCATCTGGCCGAAGCCTTGCAGGGGCGGGTCTCGGCCAGCCGGAAAATAGTGGACCGGGGAATTGCCCCCAGGAGCATTCAGGTTGGCCAGTCGGGTCGCACCGTAAGTCCGCGGCTGTATATAGCCCTGGGAATAAACGGTGCTATTCAGCATGTCGAAGGCATGCAAAATATAGAATCCATTATTGCGGTCAACACAAACCGGAATGCCCCTATATGCAGTCTGTCGGACATCGTTGTTGAAGGCGACGCCATGGAGTTTATTGATAAACTGACAGATAGAATTGAGGCATTCAGAAAAGGAGCACAGGAATGAACTTGACAGATTTCAGCATGGACTATTTCTCCCTCAAAGGAAAAAATGCGATAGTTACCGGGGGAAACACCGGATTGGGACAGGTATTCTCCCTCGCCCTGGCAAAGGGTGGAGCCAATGTAATGGCTGTCAGCATCATGGATGATGAGGGGGAAACCGCGCAGCTGGTCAGAGACTGCGGCGTGGAATATCTATACAATTATGCTGACATTACCGCCGAGGACGAATGTAAGCGGGTGGTCAAGGACTGCGTCGATACCTGGGGCAGCGTTGATATCCTTATCAATTGTGCAGGAATCAGCATCAATATGGAGGATGTGACCAAATATACCCGCCGGGAATGGGATAAAATGGTTTCTATCAATCTGACCGCCGCGTTTGAAATGACCCAGGAAGCCAGCAAGCCAATGATAGCGCAAAAGAGTGGAAAAATTATCAATATCGCCTCGCTTTTCTCCTTCCTCGGCGGGCAGTGGTCGCCGGCCTACGCGGCCACCAAACACGGTATTGTGGGCCTTACCAAGACCATGTGCGACGAGCTGGCTCAGTTCGACATCCAGGTAAATGCGCTGGCGCCGGGTTATTTCTCCACGAAATTAACCGAGAAAACCCGCAACAACAAAAAGCGCAACGGGGAGATTCTCTCCCACATTCCCGCCGGCCGCTGGGGCCTGCCGGGGGAACTGATGGGAGCCTGTGTCTTTCTTTCCAGCGCCGCATCGAACTATGTAAACGGGACCGTTCTGACCGTGGACGGCGGGTACCTGACACGATAAACTGGGAGTTGAACATGGAACAGTATATTATGGCCATTGACGGAGGTTCCCAGAGCACCAAGGTGGCGGTCTTCGATACCTCCGGAACGGAAATATGCGCTCAGACTGTCAAACTCAGGCCCCTCCATCTGTACGGAGAGAACCGGGCCGAGCATCCCGATGACGACCTGTGGAACAGCCTGCAACAGGCGTGCAGGTACCTGTTTGAAAAATTTACCGGTGACAGAAATGCAATCATCGGAGTCGGGCTGGGGTCGATCCGCTGCTGCCGCGCCCTCATACGGGAGGACGGCAACCTGGCTGCCCCGGTGCAGAACTGGATGGACATCCGCCTGTCAAAACCCTACGAGCATGAA
>JAIPFV010000153.1 GCA_021736475.1 Spirochaetia bacterium
CCCATCGCCTTGTTCGAATAAATGAGCGTTTCGGCAGGCAGTTCGTCAGAAATATCTATGTCTTCCTGTTCAGAACCCTCTACAATCGGCCGAATCTGCAGAAAACTGAACACAGCCAATTGGTTTGAGGGCGTATCGAGGTCTACGGCAAACTCTATTTCGATGGGGGTGTTAATAGCTATCCGGCCCATCTCAAGCAGGTCCTTAATAATCTCGGCCAGGGGGAACATTTTGTATTTAAGAATGCTTGCAAAAGTCAGCACCCGTTTGCCCTGGTAGCTCGTGCCGTCGCGCAGTACATGATTCTGAAAATCGTAGGTGGAGGCCAGGAATTTTAATGAGCCGTGGTCTTCTGCCTCGGAAATATCGTGCCGTTGAATACAGGCTCCGTCGGAACTCCTGGCACAAAAACTGTCCGGAGACATATCAACCGCATAGAACTCCTTCTGGGTTTCTTTAAGGGCTGAATCGATAGAGGAGAGTTGCATGATTTTTTTAGGCGAACTTGGGGAAAAACGCAGGGAAATTCCGCCGTCCACTACCGTTTTTCCCAAGCCGAAGGCAATATTTGCAATTCCGCCCTCTGGTTTTTCATTCTCGACCGGATAAAAGTTCAGTGATCGGGCAACTCCCGATATGTTGGGGTAACAGAGCTTGTCATACACTTGGCCGGTGATCTCCTGTATTATTACTCCCATTTTTTCCTCTTCAACCATATTTCCAGTGGCGCGCATATAATCTTTGCTGCTCTTGTAGTAGGTGGAGGCAAATACGCTCTTTACTGCATTTGAGAGGTCTTGAAAGCGGTGCTCAAACTGGCTGTGGTTGTTTGGCAGCATAAAGGTATCGTAGATTCCGGCAAAGGGCTGGTAATGGGAGTCCTCCAGCAGACTTGATGAGCGAACTGCAAGCGGCTTGGTAACCACCCCCAGTATCGCAGCCAGGTCTTCGTTCAACCTCTGAGGCAGGTGGGCTTCAAGGAAGGCTTCCAACAGCTCTTCGTCGCTGTGTTCAGTCAGCGCAACCTCGTACAGGGAATTCTCCTCCATAAAATCATCAAACACCTGAGTAGTGAGCACCACGGTACGCGGGATTGTGACTACTACTCCCGGATATTTATAGGAGATTCGCTTCTGTTTCAGCTGCAGATCAATAAAAGCCAAGCCGCGGCCCTTCCCGCCTAGCGACCCGGAACCGATACGGCTGAAAAAGGAGATCTCATCGAAGCGGTCCCGCTGGAATTCGGCAATTGTGCCGCGTCCTTCCTGTATTCGAAAATCCTTGATCGCATTTACAATAAACTCTTTACCTTCGCGTTCATTCTTAAAATCACTAAGCTGCTTTGGCCGCAGGTAGTTTGCCAGGGTAAACAGAGCCCTGGCTTTGAGCCACTTGGATATATCGTTGTTCTCAACATGAAACTTGAATGATTCATCGGGTACTTCCATAAGCCGATGCTGTAGGTTCCACAGGTCATGGGCTCTCATAATCGGTTCCAGAGTATTAGGGTCGCGAAACACAAAATCACCAAAGCCGTAGTTAAGACGAATATACTCTTTTAACTCTTTGAGCAGGGTTTTTGAGTGCTTGTAGATGAAGGACGCGTTGTAGCTGAGTGCATCGGGTTCATGGTCCAAGTGACTGGACTGGATAAGTATTGGGAGTTCTTTGTTCTCACTCCGAATGTGTTCGCACAGCTTAAGGCCGGCATGTTTATCCATCTCGCCGCCCTTTCTATAGGTGATATCAGAGATAATACCGAGCAAATTGTGTTTATATGTACTGTACAGCTGAAGTGCCTCTTCGTAGGTTCGGGCTAGAAGAATCTTAGGCCGCCCGCGCATACGCATTGTTTGCTGCCATTCGTTCAGCCCCTCGGTCATAAGGCAGCGGGCCTGGCGGAAAAGGGTTCGGTAGATCATCGGCAGATAGCTGGAGTAATAACGTACTGAATCTTCTACCAGTACTACAGTCTGAACTCCGACGGTATTTACATCGTAGGCGACATTCATACGGTCCTCGACCAGCTTTACCATTGCCAGCAGAATATTTGGGTTGCCCTGCCAGGAAAAGACGTAGTCAATGGAACTGAGGTCGGTGTTGCGCAGTTTAATCAAGGTTTCACGGGTAGAGATGGGAGTAAGCACAATAATCGGTTTTGAGGGATAGGTTTCCTTTATTCTTTTGGCAAGATCGATTGCGTTTACGTCTCCGATGTTGAGCATAGTGATGATCAAGTCGAATGAACGCTTTTGGAGCATATCGAAGGCATCATGGGCATTGGACACTTGAGTGAATTTGGGGGGGTAACGTAGATTCAGGGCCACATACTCCTGGAAAAGGAGCTCGTCAATACGCCCGTCCTCTTCCAGCATGAACTTATCGTATTCGCTGCAGACCAATAGGATATCTCCGACCCTGTTTGCCATAAGTTGTTTAAATGAGGTCTCTTTAAAATAGTAACTGTCGGTACTGTTGTGTCGCTGTTCGTACATTGATCTCTCCAAAACCCTATGATTCAATATAAGTATAACATATTGTGTATACAGATTCCATTATCTTTAAAATTGAGTAAAAAATCGATTTATATAAACTTAATTGCGGAAAAAGTAAAAATATGCAATTGTGTTTTCGAAAAAACTTGACGGCCCAGTAAATTCGGGATAAAGTAATAGTACAAAATTTACCGGTATACGATTTGACGGAGGATACTATGTACAATTTAGATCAGTTTATGGCAGAGATTGAAAGAAAAAACCCTTCTGAACCTGAATTTATTCAGGCGGCAAAAGAGGTAGTCGAAACAATCATTGATACAGTCAATGAGAACCCAGCCTATGTGAATGCAAAAATTCTTGAGCGCATTACTGAACCGGATAGGGTTATTCAGTTTAAAGTGGAATGGGAAGATGATGATGGGCAGGTTCAGGTAAACCGTGCCTACAGAGTTCAGTTCAACAACGCTCTAGGCCCTTATAAGGGCGGTTTGCGGTTCCACCCCAGTGTAACCCTGGGGGGACTGAAGTTTCTAGGTTTCGAGCAGATTTTCAAGAATAGTCTTACCACTCTGCCGATGGGCGGTGGAAAGGGAGGTTCAGATTTTAACCCGAAGGGGAAATCAGATAATGAGATTATGCGATTTTGCCGTTCCTTTATGACCGAGCTGCACCGCTACATTGGTCCGGAAACCGATGTGCCCGCCGGTGACATTGGCGTGGGCGGACGTGAAATCGGGTTCCTTTATGGTGCCTACAAGCGCCTCCAAATCGAAAATACCGGTATACTCACCGGAAAGGGGCGTAACTGGGGCGGATCGGTAATTCGACCGGAAGCTACCGGCTTCGGTGCCCTCTATTTCGCAAAAAATATGGTAGAAGCCCACAATGATACCCTCAAGGATAAGCGTATCTCCGTATCCGGTTTCGGAAACGTCGCCTGGGGTGCCTGTATGAAGGCCACCCAGTTAGGGGCCAAAGTGGTTACTATCTCCGGCCCGGATGGATACATTCTGGACGAAGAGGGAGTTAATACCCAGGAGAAATGGGACTACATGCTTGAGCTGCGGGCCAGCAATAACGATATCGTCGCCCCCTATGCCGAGAAGTTTGGTGCACAGTTTGTACCAAACAAGCGGCCCTGGGAAGTGAAAGTTGATATGGCCTTTCCCTGTGCAATTCAGAACGAGCTCACCGCTGATGACGCGGATCTGCTTATCAACAACGGGGTTCAATACGTAGTAGAAACTTCCAATATGGGCTGCACCGCCGATGCGGTAGAAAAAATCCTGGCAGCCAAAATTCCCTTTGGACCGGGCAAAGCCGCCAACGCCGGTGGAGTTGCGGTATCCGGTCTTGAGATGTCACAGAACTCAATGAAACTCTCCTGGCCTGAGGAAGAGGTCGATGAGAAGTTGAAGCACATCATGGGCAACATCCACGATGCCTGTATAAAAGAAGGAACTGAAGACGGATATGTGAACTATCCGAAGGGTGCCAACATCGCCGGTTTCAAGAAGGTTGCCGATGCAATGCTGGACATGGGCTACTAAACCCTCGTGGGTTGAGCCGGTTTCATTGTAATAGCTGTTTTTAAAGAACTAAAAGGCCGCTGGATAATTCCAGCGGCCTTTCTTGTGCTGCGCCCGGCAGGGCGCACTTGTGAGGACCAACCTATCGCTGACCGATTAGGGCATGAGTCTCATGCAGGGCTGCAGCTCTTTGCTTAAGCTGCAGCAAATCGACGCCCTGGGCGGGTGTTTCTCCTAACAGCCCAAGCTTATACAGGGCCTCAGCGTTCAGGACTGCCGCCCCGGCAGCTCCCCTGACCGTATTATGTCCCAGCACTACCATCCGAATGTCCAGTACCGGGCAGGTGCGGATGCGGCCCACCAGTGTCGCCATGCCATTTTCAAGCCACACATCCCGTGCCGGCTGCGGCCGGTCAGCCTCTTCCATCAGTAAGAGCGGCTGGGGTGGTGCCGAGGGAAGCTGCAGCTTTTGCGGCATTCCGCGAAAGGCGGCCATGACCCGGCTAACCTCTTCGGGGGTTGCCTTTTCACGCAGACCTATAGAAATAGTTTCGGTATGACCGTCTACCACCGGAACCCGGTTACACTGTGCACTAACGGCAAATTCGGCATCCTGAATACGATTGTCGACGAGGGTTCCCAGAATTTTTTGGGTTTCCTCCTCCATCTTCTCTTCTTCACCGCTTATATACGGAATGACATTCCCGATTATGTCGTACGAGGGTACCCCCGGATAACCGGATCCTGAAATTGCCTGCATAGTGCTTACTTGTACGGCGGTAATACCGAAGGTCTCTTCGATTGGGGCCAGTGCCATTGCCAGAAACATGGTAGAGCAATTGGAGTTGGTAATTACCGCTCCCTTCCAGCGTTGGTCGGCCAACAGAGCAAAGTGATCGGGATTTATCTCCGGAATTACCAGAGGTACCGTGGGGTCCATCCGATGGTTTTTCGAGTTGCTTATGATAATATGCCCCTGGTCGGCATAACTGCTCTCTACCTCGCCGGCTACCGAAGAATCAAGGCCGGAGAATAAAATAGTGCTAGTAAGAGGTGTAGCTGTGGTTTTTAATTTCATAGAAGCTATTTCGCTTGGCATGCTTGTGTTCTGTTTCCAGGCACAGGCCTCCCGGTAGGTTTTGCCCTCGTTCCTGGGAGATGCGACCAATTCCTGAATAGTAAAATAGGGGTGTTCTTGCAGTAGAGTAATAAACTTCTGCCCAACAGTTCCGGTAGCACCTAAAATTGCAACGGGTATACGTTCCATACAGCAACCTCTCAATAGAAAAAGTATTAAAATAAAACAATATGTTTTATAAATAACATATTGTTAAAATTTACACATAGTGTCAATAGCTATTTGAAAAATTCAGTTAGTTTTGTTTATATAATGAAACGAGATTTTTGTGAAGGCATAGAATACTGCCCCCGGTAACCTGCATTGAATCCTGCATTGAATCCTGTATAAAAAAGGCCGCCTGCACTGTGCAGTGCAGGC
>JAIPFV010000154.1 GCA_021736475.1 Spirochaetia bacterium
CCCTCCCGCCGAAGCAGTGCACTCCCAGGCCTCGGCGGCGGTACAGCCCGCACAAGGCCAGATCATCCACCACCTGCCCGCGAACCGCCGCATGGCCGCCCACCGCTTCGTAGTCCCGCCGGTCGGTCAAGATGCAGGGGCCGAAACAGCCGTCGGCCAGCCCCGCCTTGCTCCAAAAGTCAAAAGCTCCTGAGCCGACCATCACTATCAAATTAAAAAAACCGCTCAGCTGCTCATACAGCTTGTGTACCCGGTGATACGGCTGCACCGACAGCATACCCCCCCGCTCCAGATGCTCGGCGGCCAGATGCTCCAGAGCATCGGGTGCCTCCAGACAAGTATCGGCATCGAGAAACAGAATCTTCCGTCCCCGCACCTGCGAAGCCCCGCAGTGACAACTCCAGTTCTTTCCCGTCCAACCCTCCGGACGCCGTTCGGCTGCAATAACCCGCACCCCCGCCTCGACATAGCTCCGGGCAATCTCGGCGGTTGCGTCACTGGACTGGTCATTGACCACAATGACCTCCTCCGGCCGGCTCCGCTGCCCGGCTATTGACTCCAGCAGTACCCCGATATTTCCCGCCTCGTTCCGCGCGGGAATTACAATCGACACCTCGCTCACCCCCCGGCGCCCATCCTCGGCATCTGCCCAGCGTCCCCGGTTCACCGGTGGAATCCGCCACAACAGCAGAAAGCCGGCTATCCAATAGACAATCGCCGACCAAGAAAATAACTGCTGTAGTAGTGTCATCTGTTCCATAATTATTTATACTATGAGATGGGAGACCTCTATGCAAAAAATATCACTGTTTTTCATTTTTCTTTTTATGCAGATGCTCTTAATGAGCCCTGTGCTGTTTTCCCAAAGCAGACCGGACATCCCGCAAGTAGATCATCGCTACTGCCTGACCTATCTGCTGGCTCCGGATGAACAGCCCCTGGAGCGGGAGATAGAGCGCCTCGAAACGGCCATCGAGGAGGCCTCCCCGGAGCTTACGGCGGAAGAGCTCGACCGCCTTAAATATGCCGCCGGAGTCCTACACAGCTACCTCTACATCCGCCTGGAAGAGAAGCAGGATGCCTATCGGGCTGTAGAGCTGTTAGAAGAGGCGAAAGGGCGCTTTGCCCGGGGGGACCTGTTTACGGTACATCTGGGCATGGCTCACGCCTTCGTAGCCCGTATAAAAACCATCTTCGGGGTATCCAACCTTAAAACCATGGAAGAGCAGCTGCAGTCGATCCCGGAGAACCACTCGGACTGGCTGATTCGCTTCCTGCGCGGAACCACCTCGCTGCAGGTAGGCCGGGCCCTCCCCGGGGTCTTCACCATCCGGGATATCAAGGAAAAGGCTGTGCAGGTGGGAAGTGAGGATCTGCGCTATGTTCTGGAGGTCTACCGCCGGGAAGGGGTTCCCGGCTTCGATCCGGAGAGTTATGATTTTAGTCGGATGCCGGTTCCCCAGCCGATTGCCGAGAAAGCCCGCAGGGTGTTAAGAGGGTAGTGGTTCAAAGCTTGGGGTCTCATTGAAGTTACACGCTAAGCACGAGTTTTAGCTTTCATTGTATCCAAAATAGAGGTCTTTTCTATACAGCTGGAGTGTGGTGTAAGCTAAAATGCAAATTCCCCCAAGCTTTGAACCATTAACTACCGTTTACTTCCACTCCAGCACGCTGGGGTCATAGTCCTCGGGGGGCTGATACCCAAGCAGCTCAATACAGGTACCGGCCAGAGATGAGATTCCCAGTCCGCTGCGCAGAGTTTTGGAGTACTCACCCTTGAACTGAGGATCATACACAATGCAGGGCACCGGGTTTAGGGAGTGGCTGGTTTTGGCCTCGGGCTTGCCGTTGGCCTTTATCTTGATGTTTCCGCTTTTGTCCCGGGCATACATGTCGTCGGAGTTGCCGTGGTCGGCACTCACCACCATCACGCCGCCTGCCTTCTCTACCGCGGTTTTTATGCGGGTTAGGGAAAGATCAAGGGCCGACATAGCACAGAGCACCGCCTCGTAAATACCGGTATGTCCCACCATATCACCATTCGGATAGTTAAACTTTATAAACTCATACTCCCCGCTGTTGATAGCCTCGATCACCTTATCCGTCACTTCGGCCGCTTTCATCCAGGGACGCTGTTCAAAGGGCACATTATCCGACTTTACCTCTTCATAGGTCTCCAGCTTATCACTGAACTTGCCGGAGCGGTTACCGTTGAAAAAGTAGGTTACATGGCCGAACTTCTGGGTCTCACTAACCGAATACTGTCTCACGCCGCTGTTCACCAGATACTCGGCCATGGTCCGCTCGATGGAAGGGGGCGGTACCAGAAACTGCTTCGGGATGTGCAAGTCCCCGTCATACTCCATTATGCCGGCGTACTCTACCTTCGGCATGCGCTGGCGGTCAAACCTGTCAAACTCATCTCCCGCCTCAAAGGCCTGGGTAATCTCCAGAGCGCGGTCGCCCCGAAAGTTAAACAGAATAAAACTGTCCCCGTCTTCGACAGTTCCGACCGGCTGGCCGTCCTCTCCGACAATTACAAAAGGGGGCAGGTCCTGGTCAATCGCCTCAGTCTCTTTTCGCAGGGTCTCGATTGCCTCGTGGGCACTGGAAAAACTACGCCCCTCTCCCAGCACATGGGTTTCCCAGCCACGCTTCACCATATCCCAGTTGGCGTTGTAACGGTCCATGGTAATCTGCATCCGCCCGCCTCCGGAGGCGATCCGGGCATCGAAGGAATCGTCTGAGAGCTCCTGCAGAAACTCTTCAAAGGGGTCGAAATACTCAAGCGCCGAGGTCTCACCCACGTCCCTGCCGTCCAGCAGACCGTGGATTCGCACCCGGCTTACCCCTTCCTGCTTAGCCCGGCTCACAAGGGCCTTCAGATGATCCAGATTGGAGTGCACATTTCCGTCCGACATCAGTCCCAGAAAATGCATTGACCCCTTTGTCTCTTTTACCTTAGCTACCAGTTTATTCCACACTTCGCCGTCGAAAATTGACCCGTCCTTGATAGCCTGATTTACCCGTTTGGCTCCCTGGGCGTAGACACGGCCGCAGCCAATGGCGTTATGCCCAACCTCGCTATTGCCCATATCACCATCATCGGGCAGGCCCACGGCGGTACCATGAGCTTTCAGACTGGTGGTTGGCCAGTTTTCTTTCAGCTCATCGAGGGTCTCTGTACGAGCCTCGGCAGCTCCGTCACCCTCTTTATATTTTCCAATTCCAACACCATCCATAATCGCCAGCACAACCGGCCCGCGTCGGGGTGTAAAGTTTGTCTTCTTTTTTAATGGTTCTCCCATATTCTTCTCCTCTTATTTCAGGTAATCCTGTGAAAGTCCAAACCGCTCACGCTGCTCCTCGTTTCCGACAGGTTCAACGTGAACATGTACATCATACACATTTTTTACCTCTGAATGAATCCTATTTTGCACTTCCATTGCAATCCGATGGCCATCGGCTACGGTGAGACGTCCATCAACTTCAATATCCATATCAATCACGTAACGGGTATTCATCTGCCGAATGCGCATTTTGTGGGGGTTTTCTACCCCCTCCACCAACAAGGCGGCGCGGCAGACCTCCCGGTACACATCACGATCTTCCAGCCCGTCCATTAGCTCCACATTAGTCTGCATGAAAATACCATAAGCCACCCACATAATCCACAGCCCCACCGCTAAGCCCAGAAGGGTATCTACAATCGGCATGTGCAGTCTGATGGTAAAAAATATCCCCAGCAGCGCAGCACCTGAAATAAGCACATCCATCTTCATGTTTTCGGCATCCGCTATCAGCATCGAGCTTTCCGCCTTCTTGCCGGCCCGCCCCTTCACCAAGGCCAGAATAATCTTACCAACAATCGCCCCCAAGGCAACGAACATGGTAAGCGGCGAGGGGACAGTCCGGGTCTGCTCCGATAATAGCTGTTGCACGGTAGAGAGAACCAGCTGAGCTCCGGCAAAAAAAATGATAAATGAAAGCAGTTTTGTCGCAATTGTTTCGGCACGTCCGTGACCGTAGGGATGGTCCTCGTCCGGAGGGCGGTCGATTATTCGGCCGGTCAGCAGGGTTACCAGAGAGGTAACCACATCGCTCACCGTATCGATACCGGCACCAATTAAAACCAGCGAGTTGCCCCACAGTCCAACACCAATTTTGAAGACGGCCATAATTCCATTGCCGATAATCCCGATCCAAGAAGCCCGGGCAATTATTTTAGAACGTGATTTTTCTACTTTCATACCTGTAAATGTACCGATTAACAGCCTTTTTGGAAACCAAAACAACCGTATGAAACAACCGTATATTGGTATATTTTTGAAGTTCCCCGGGTTAACTCAACTTTTTTATTATCAAATCAAGGGGAACGGCTTTACTGAAATGAAACCCCTGGAGGGTAGAGCACTTTACATTGCGAAAGTAATCCCACTGCTGCTGGGTTTCAATCCCCTCTACTACTACATCTAAATCGAGGCTTTCGGCCAGGTTGGCGATGGTGCCTACAATTTTCTGATTGTGAAGTTCGTTAATCTTAGCCACAAAAGAGATATCCACCTTCAAACTATCCGCCGGCAATTTGGAGAGATAACTTAAAGAAGAGTATCCGGTGCCAAAATCATCGATTACCACACTCAAGCCGGGACGCAGCTCCTTCAGCTTTATAAGCTTGCCTATCGTCTCGTCAGGACTGCTCATTAAACTGAACTCGGTTATTTCCAGCTTGACCATATGGGGTGGAATACCGCTTCGGTCCAGTATCTTTACCACAGTGGAGACAAAAGTCTTTTCGCACAGCTGAACCGGTGAAACATTGATGGACACATACAAACCTTTCCCATAGGTAACTTCCAATTGCGCCATATCACTGCAGGCCCGTTCGAGAACCCAATTTCCCAGGGGTACAATCAACCCCTTTTCTTCGGCTACCGGTATAAATTGTGACGGGGGAATCTCGCCAAGCTCCGCATCAGTCCAGCGCAGCAGGGCTTCAACCCCTTTCAACTTACCATCCAGGTCTACCAGAGGCTGGTAATGCAGTTGAAACAGGTTGTTGTTCAGCGCGTTCTTAAGTCCCTGCTCAATCTTCAACTGCATGGTTGCTTTTGAAACTAAAGACTTATGGTACAGGGTATGACGGTTTTTACCGGAGTTCTTTGATTCATACATAGCCAGGTCAGCATTCTGAATCAGAGTTTGGACATCTTTTCCATGGGCAGGAAAGAGTGCTATCCCGATACTCACCCCGATGGTTACCATCGAGGTTTCTGTTTTAGATTCTTTAGCATGCAGATAGTATGGGCTGCGGATGGAAGAAAGAATTTTTTGAGCAACCACCACCGCATCTTTTTTAGAGTCGATCTGCGGCAGCATAATAACAAACTCATCTCCGCCAAAACGGTAGATCGAATCGCTCTCACGCAAGCAGCCCCGCAGACGTCCGGCAGTTTTCAGCAGCAGCTCATCGCCCACCTTATGGCCCAGGGAGTCGTTAATCTGTTTAAAGCC
>JAIPFV010000155.1 GCA_021736475.1 Spirochaetia bacterium
AACAGGAGGACCTCGTACTCGCAAAAAAAATCCAGGAAGAGTACAGTAATCTGGACGAGGAGAAGTATAAAGAGATGCACATTGAAAGACTGCATAAAGGTTTCAATGAGTCGATTGCAACTTCTGCAGTCCATCTAGATCTAATCTCGTACTTAAACAGAATTAATACCCACATCAACTACGTAGCGGGTAAATTACTCTGGCTCGACAGCAGTAACGGTACTAAACGTGCGGATAACGATGGTGTGGTTGTCGAGACGCTGGGTAACATCGATAACTAGCCTTTGAAGTTCCGCAGTACATCGTCCGTTGCTTAGCTATACGGAGTGATTTCTCAGGACGTTTGATTTAAGCATCTAAAAAATCTTTGGCTGATTTTTGTTTTTATGTCCAGGAGGGGGTCCGCCCCGACAAACTAATGTAAATTTTAGTCTGGATAGAAGAGACAGCACGAGTACTATCCGGTCTCTCGGGAGCTTACGGTTTCGTGCTGTAGTAAGATACAGGCTATTTGGGTGACTTAATCATAAAAAGTGTGCTGTCCTACTCCGGAGGTCGATTTTTACCAAAATTTGAGATTCCTTATTTACTCGGTCTTAGCCGTGCGTTCCTCGGACCTTTGCGCCTCCGGTACACAACTGTTTTGAATCTTATGGAGCCCCGCTCTCTCTAATGTAGAATTATGCTTTCTGCTTAGGGGGATGCAGTAGCTCCCATCAACATGCTCTGCGCACTTATGTCTTCATCAAGCACAGTGCTCATGCCAAGCTTCCAATATCCGTTTTTTTCGATATTGACTTATCACTTTTTATAGTCATATGAAGACCATTTCTGTTTCCAAACTAAAAGCTCATTTGAGCGCAGAATTAAAAGAGGTGAAGAAGGGCTCTCGCATTATCGTTCTCGACCATAGGCATCCTGTTGCGATACTCGGCGACTCTTCTATAAAGCACGTTTTGGCGTGCGAGCACATTATATCGAGTGAACTACTCGAAATCGAATCGAGGCGGGTAATCCATCGGTATCGCATCGACGGAGGGATTGACGACGAGGGCTTTGTACAGGCAAATACGAGGTTGAATGAAGTTCTGTCCGGAATTTCTCTTCTCGCCCTCTCCTCCGCGGTAAAGAGGCGTGCTATGGGAGCTTTTCCCGTACACGTAAAGACACTCGACGCTGTGCATATGCTCTCGGTTTTACCGCTCCTTTCAGTAAGTATTGAGTCTAACGTTGGGGGAATCGGGAAATCTCATATGCAGACGCAGCCTAAAACTTCAACAAATAAACAGTACCGGCGGGTTGGTATGATAGATCTTTAAACGGTATTCGGTCGACCCGTTCTCTCTGGTGTGAATTAATTTCTTAAGCAGTTCTTCGATTTCTTTACTATCAAACTCGTGCTCGATTCCCTTTTGGCCGGCTGACTCCAACAATTTTTGCACTGCCGTATAGAGTGCCTCCGGCGAATGGTGTGGATAAGAATGAGAATAGATTGCCTCGGCGGACGGGGTTGCATCAGCGCCCAGGTCACCGAGTGCCCGCTGTAATTGCAGCTCGGCAACTTTAACCGGAAGAAGGGTGTTGTTATACACGCAGTATGTTTGCTGTAAACTCATGAGCACCTTTTTTCTTTCTAAGAAACGGCAGGGGATGAAGTCTGCATCCCCCGCCGTTGTGTCATACTTGTGTGCTTATTTTACTTCGTACCGGTCGTGAACATCGGGACTTATTTTTCCATTCTTGGCTTCTATAACGTATTCAATGAACACGTCCCGCTGCATCATCGAAGTGTCGTACTGTGAAACCTTGTTGTTAAACATATCATATCCGTCACCTCCGGCGGCCAGATAGGAGTTGGTTGCAATGGTGTACTCTTTGTTAGGATCAACCGGCTCCCCATTAATGGTGAGGTCTGAAATGGTGCCATCCTTGGTGTTGATTACAAATGAGACCCCTTTCGATACCTGGGGCATAGCCCCGTGGGTAACCGTCTCAGGGGTTCGTTCAAACAGCTTGATGACGTCGGAGCCCTTGAGGGTGACTGTCATTACAGAGTTATCAAAGGGCAGTACTTCGTAGATGGTTTCCTTGCGGATTGTTCCTTCCGGAATGTCTGTGCGGATTCCGCCGCCGTTCTGGAACGCAAAGTCTGCTTCCAGGTTCATCTTGTTGGCATACCAGAGCATGGAATCTGAGACGATGTCACCGATAGCGGTCTCCTGTTTTCTGGTGTTCTCATTCAGGAAGGGATCTGTGGCAGTTCCTATTTTTTCGTTCAGCACCTTATCTACTTTGTCTACAAACGGCTGCAGTTTGGCTTTTAGAGTCTCATCCTTTTTGATTTCTTCGCCTACAAATTTGAACTCTTCACCTTCCTTAGTTTTCACATTGATGGGGATAAGCTCGAAATCGAGATTAGTAACCTCTCCGTTCATAAAATTGAGGTCGATGTGTCCCACATGAAGGCCCCACTGGTTGGCCATAAGAATCGGTACATCCTTGCCGCTGACCTTGTTTTTAACCATAACAGGTTCTTCGGTTTTCGTATGAGTATGACCGTCTATAATGACATCTATACCCGGGACGTTCGCCGCAACCCGCTTTGAACCTTCATCGACACTGTCGTAGAGACCGATGTGAAACAATCCGACTACAATATCGGCCTGCTTTTCAAGCTCGGGCACCAGTTCTTGTGCTACTTCTACTTCGTCGCGGAAGGTGTAGCCTTTAATGTGGGCTGGGTTACCGGATTCAGCGGTTTTAGAGGTCATCATTCCGAAAATGGCTACCTTGAATTTACCGTAGTCTTTGATGATGTAGGGCTTTACATTGTCGATGTAGCTCCCGTCTTCTTTGACTACGTTGGCACACAACCATGGAAAGTCCGACCATTCAATCTGCTGCTGCATAACTTCCGGTTTCGGGTCGAACTCATGGTTTCCCATTGCCATTGCATCATAACCGATGTAGTTGTGCCCGATAAAATCGGGTTCGGCGTCAAAGAAGTTTGATTCAGGCCGGCCGGTGTTAATGTCGCCGGCGCTCAGTACCAGAACGTTTTCATTTTCCGCTTCAATGTTCTGAACGAGTGTGGCCTGGGCAGGCAGTCCTCCCTGGCCAGGTGCCGGATAGTTGTAAAAGGCAACCGGGTGACCATGGTAATCATTGCTGTGTAGAATGTGCAGTTCGTGCTCCACATCCGGAGTAGTAATGGGTGAAGTTGCACAGGCGAACAACATTCCAACCACGCCGATCAACACAAGCAGTTTTGAAATACTTTTCATAAAATCCTCCTTATTTTTTTGCACCATCCTGGTGCTAAAAATTGCAATTTTTATGCGGAGAAGACTACTATAGTACCATAGCTAGGCCAAATTGACAAATCGAATAAATTTGTAATTCCTGTAGGCAGAGAGTCTACCCTCAATGTAGTGCGATTCGGGGTACCCTACTGCACACGTAGAGATTGGACGTAGAGATTGGACGTAGGGTTTTGACAGGGGTTTTGCAGGCGCGATTTCTATTGACAAATATTAAAAATAGATTATTTTGAAATTTAGAAAGGGAGAATATGGGGGGATAATTGAATGATTACAAAAATCGAGTTCAAGCCGGATTCTCTGGAGAGTGTATTGCTGCTTGGAATGATCTGGAATGGTTTGATTGATGAAGAGCCGTATACAAAGATAGAGAAAACACTTAAAAGCATAATGAAAGGGCTTATCGAAATGTATCGATTCGAAGAAGGCCTTCCCGAATCGAAGTCTAAAAGTCTTACTGCATCTTTATCCCTGTCCCGCTATATAATGGTACTCGGAGACGGGGAATACAAAGAGTTCTTGATAAACGAAAGTGATGAAGGCGTACTCTATGCGGAGTTTGACCCCGAGAAGAGCAATGCAGAGCTTCAGCAAAAGTTCGAATCCCACAGGCTGAATGAGTAACCACAGATAATCTGAAAATGAACAAGCCCATCCTAATGCTTTTTATCCACTAGGAGGATACAAATGAAAGTATGGCCAGGACAGCCCTACCCACTGGGCGCCACTTTTGATGGATCAGGAACCAATTTTTCACTCTTTTCGGAACATGCCGAAAAGGTTGAACTTTGTCTTTTCGATGAGAACGGGACCGAGACGCGAGTTGAACTCACCGAGGTCACCGGATATTGCTGGCATGGCTATTTACCCACCGTCGGTCCGAGCCAGTGGTATGGATACCGGGTGTACGGTCCCTGGGACCCGGCCAACGGCCACCTGTTCAATCCTGAGAAGCTGCTTTTCGACCCCTACGCCAAAGCGATCGAGGGGCAGATTGACTGGGATGCAGCGGTTTTTCCGTATCAGTTCGATGGAGGTCCGGAGGTCCGTAGTGAGACCGATAGTGCCCCCTTTGTACCTAAGAGCGTTGTACATCAGCCGCACTTCGACTGGAACGGGGACCGTCACTTGCAGGTTCCGTGGCATGAGACCGTAATTTACGAAACCCATGTAAAGGGGCTGACTGCAAGCCATCCTGATGTCCCTGAGGAGTTGCGCGGAACCTACGCCGGTCTCGCACAGCCTCCGGTTATTGAGTACCTGCAAGATAGTGGGATAACTGCAGTTGAATTGATGCCGGTACATCATTTTGTTCATGATAAGCATCTGATAGATAAGGGATTGCGAAACTATTGGGGGTACAACTCAATCGGTTATTTTGCACCGCACAGCGAATATGCTGCCGATAAGCGTCCGGGAGCCTCGGTAGCGGAGTTCAAGCAGATGGTAAGAACCCTGCACCAGGCGGGGATCGAGGTAATTTTGGATGTTGTCTACAATCACACCGCTGAAGGGAATCACATGGGGCCGATGCTCTCCTTCAAGGGCATCGATAACTCCTATTACTACCGTTTGACCGAAGACCGCCGTTATTACATGGATTATACCGGCACGGGTAACAGCTTGAACATGCGCAATCCCCATGTGCTGCAGTTGCTCATGGATTCACTTAGATACTGGATCACAGAGATGCATGTGGACGGATTCCGCTTCGACTTGGCCGCTACGCTTGCCCGGGAATTGCACGATGTAGATAAACTTTCTTCCTTCTTTGATATCATCCAGCAGGACCCGATTATAAGCCGGGTAAAGCTAATCGCCGAGCCATGGGATGTCGGTGAAGGCGGGTACCAGGTAGGTAATTTTCCCCCCGTATGGACCGAGTGGAACGGAAAATACCGGGATTGTGTGCGCGATTTCTGGAGAGGAGCAGATCAATCCTTAGGCGAGTTTGCCTCGCGGTTAACCGGCAGCTCTGACCTTTATGAAAACACATCCCGCCTGCCCTATGCCAGTATTAACTTTATTACCGCCCACGACGGCTTTCCCTTGAACGATTTAGTTACCTACAACGAAAAGCACAATGAGGCCAATGGAGAGAATAGTCAGGATGGTGAGAGCCATAACCGTTCTTGGAACTGCG
>JAIPFV010000156.1 GCA_021736475.1 Spirochaetia bacterium
TTATGGAAAAAATGCACATCCTGTAGACGGCCTCCACCGCCCGGGCGGGGCCCCACCGCGCTCCGCTCCCCGCCCGCCCACAGGCCTCGGCCAGTAGCCGGCCCGAGGCCCCTTGGGTCGGCGTGTTGGTCCGCGCGGGCCAACGCCAACCGACGCGCGGTTCGATGCGTTCACTTTACGCGTAAACAATGGCAGCATTAAACTATCAATATGAAATCGATACACATTCGCGACATCGATCCGGAGAAGCTGCAGAGGCTAAAAAAGCTGGCCGAAATGCACCACCGCTCCATGCAGGGCGAACTCAAAACCATAATTAGCGAGGCGGTTCGCAAAGTTCCCGCCAACGAAGCTGCCGTAGATCTCGATCTCGTCACTGTCTCAACCGAAAACCAGCAGCCCTGGAAACACGAGGATTATTACACCGATGCGCCCTGATGCACGAGCACAACCTCCGCCTGCTTATCACCCAAAACCCGTCCGACTTTGACGGCTTTCCTGAAATCAAAATATTCAGCCCGGACTCATTCTTAGAAGCTTTATAAGGGAAAAATTCATTACCAGGGGCAGACGGAGTATTCCAGGAGCGACTGCCATAGTGGAGCCCCATTTTGAAGTAACCAGTCCTCCGACTCCTTTCTATATAGAAAAAGCTGTAGTATAATAGAAGTATGAACAAGTTTGAGTTTGATGAAATGCTAGAAGACTTACTCGCAAAAGCATATTCATCAGTATGTTCTCCGGCTAAAACATAACTACCTTTCCAAACAAAAGATCGAAAAAAACTATCAGGAAATAAAAAGTCTTTTAGAAGAAACACGTACTACTATGCAGGCAGGCTTCCGGCAGATGGACGAACATTTCGACAAAATCCAAAAGAATCTGAAAGCAGGAATTGCCTATTCACAAAAACAGATAGACACTTACTCTACCACCCAAACCACAGATGTGTTTAAAAGTGTGCCCACCCCGCAGATCATTACCGCGGAAAAGAACACCAGCTTTGAAACTACACAGTCTTATTCTCAGACATATTCTGAGGAAAAGAACACCAGCTTTGACCGCCAGGAAAGACACATCATCCTCGGCTTTACCAGCCTTTGTCTGCTCGAAATCACCTTTAAGCTGATATATATTCTAGGCTGATTATCGAAGCATTCAATTTGACGCTTATACTGAGCTGAGAATACCTGCAAAGCGAACGATGACGTTTATGAGGGCCTTGCGCAGTATCGTGAGCGGAATGCTCTATGGATTGCGGGTTTTTCAAAAAAGAGCATTTTGCTATCTACCGCTTGAGGCACTAATTTCCTATACACAAAATGATGCCGGCGGTAATCTCCTTCAATTTATTATGAGTCACCGAGCCGATCTTTTTCATCAGCCTATCTGTTGAAATTGATTTTACCTGAAATGTATCGGCTACCGAGTCATTCGAAAGCCCGTTTGTTTGATTTCTTGTTATTTTGACCAGCCAAGGTGTATTTTCAAATTTGTGTTGCCATGAGGTAATAGGCACTACAATTCGAAGCGGTAGTATACCGATAGCGTTCGAGCTGACCACCACCGCAGGTCGAATTTTTCCTATCTCAGAAGAAATCTTCGGATCAAAGTTTACAAGCCATATTTCGCCTTTTTGAGGTTCCATTAGTACTCGTAGAGGTCATCAACAATCTCGAGGTCCGAAAGTGTTCCTTCTGGAGCATACTCCGATTTTAATTTCTGAGCTGATTTCCTAAGATGGTCACTTTTTTCACTTTCATTTTTAGCTTCCCAGCTGTTGGGCTTTTGTATCAATTCTATTTCTGTAGAGAGGGCCGGAAACCGGCTAAGAACCTCTGATTCGGTAGTATATCCTTCAGCAATTGCACGTAAGAGCCTGCCCTTCACCATAATCGGTTTCTCCTTATTATTACATTCACCCGGTTCGTTTATATGCATTCCCCGGGATCTCAACCTAATATTCATCTGCTTATACACAGATTCAGAAATGATATGTAAATCATAGCAACGGCGGATAAGGGCCTGAACACTAATTCCGTAGTCTTCTTTTAATAGGACCAATTCTTGTAAATCAACCATCCTCCTTTTATTTCCCAAAGCATCCTTCACAGCACCTTCAGGAATCAGCAATGCCGCTGCTAATCTAAAGGCTGCTTTTTCTTCATTGATAGATTCATTTCGGATATTTAAAACTGTATGTGCATATTCATGTGCAATATTCATCCGCTTTCGATCAACCGGAGTATTTTTTGTAGTAATAATCAGAGGATAAGTATTATCGATCCATCCCGATAAACCATCAAATTGATGGGCACTTTCTATTTCAACAAGAAATATCGATTTTGATTCCAGAGTACTACTCAGGCTTTCTATAGGCCAATAATCAATTTTCCATTGTTCTCTTATCGCATGAGCTACTTCTTCGACATCTTCGTATTTTTCGATTCCATATTTTTTATTTTCAGGCGGTTCTATATGAATTCCCAACACTTCATTCAAAAACAATCTTGCTTCAACCTGCTCTTTTGCAAAATATCTAATTTTCTCGATCTCTTTTTTCGAAAGTGCATGGTTTTTACGGAATGCTATCCATTGTATCTCGAAGCGAGGAGCTTTAAAAAAGTACTCAGGAGACGCCTCTAACACGCAGGCTAAGTGCCATAGATTCGAAGCATTAGGCACACTCTTTCCCAACTCATATTTCGAAACAGCCGCTTTCGAGATAGCATGTCCCCGTTTCCCTACCAGTTCTGTTACTTCATCCAGGGTATAACCGAGTACCAATCGTCTCTGTCGTAATCTATTGGCTAAATTCATGTCAATATTTCTCTTATAGTAGATATTTTACCACAAATAGTGGTATTTATCTACACACAAGTTTATACACGTGGTTTTTTATTCGAGAAAATTATTATTCTTTTATAAAGTTCGCAAACGAAAGTCTATTTAATTTATATACAGTCTCTCTCCCATAAATAGCTTTCTGACAATACCCACGTTACTTGTGGCTTCGTGAAGTGGAAGGTGTCAACTTTTCCTTCTTCACCCTCTCAACATTTTGAAGCAGTCGAATTAAAGGATCCTAAATCCCTGCACCGCTGCTTTGCACTGCTCACCGCACTTACGTCGAACAGGAAACTGACGAACGCCGTTTTGATGATATGAACCAGCGCTTCGACAAACAGCACACACTCATCAGCCTGGGCTTTGCTGCCATTACCCTGATTATTGCCGCATTCAATTTGACGCTTATACTGGGCTAAAGGCTTCCAATAAATGCACTCTATCTGTATATAGATAAGAACCACCGGCCATAATCTTGGCTACCCCCTACGTACTGCTCAAACCTGCCAAAAACTCCCGGTACTCCTGCAGGAAATACAGCTGGCCGCTCGTCTCGATAGTCCCCGGCCGCGCCGCCCGCACCTGCCGAACTGCGCCCTCCACACCCTCGCCGTTGTAGATCAGCAGCGGCGCCACAGCCAACCCCGTCCGTCCGATACCCGCCGAGCAGTGCACGTACACATGCCCCGCCCGCACCGCCGCATCCAGATACCCGCCGATAAACTCATGAAAGGTATCCATATCCTCCGGCGCATGAAAATCCTCAATCGGATACCACAGCACCTCAAGCCCGTAGCCCCGGTACAAGTCCAGCAGATCGCGCCCGTAGTGGCGCTGTATCTCCTCCATCGGCATCAGCACCGCCACCGTACGCACCCCCTCGCCCAGCAAAGCCGGTACATAGCGCTGCTCAAGCTCGGCATACAACTCGTACTCCGGATTAAAAAACAGCGGCCGTGCGCCCATATACACTCTGTTTCCATGCAGTTCAATATAATCCACTCACCCCTCCCGTTTATTTCACTTATGATAGGTCATCAAAATCCAAAAAACAAGAAACCATTCCTCTTTAATACCCGCTATTTTCATGCCAAAACATCTTATTGAGGGAATAAAAATATGTATATAAAAAATGCTCTTCCTGTAGACGACCAGAGGCCTCGCGCAGCCGAAGGGCCCCAGCCAGTAGCCGGCTGGAGGCCCCTTGGGTCGGCGTGCGAAAGGCAGAGCGGTTAATCGCTACTGTTCAAACTCAATTCCGCCGGTTGATATTTTTTACAAAGTTCTGAAATAAGACAGTTTTGCAATTTATATGTCAATCGAAGTCTGTGAGGCCTTCAGAAGCACTCTCGAGGCCCCTAAAGATAGATTCGGCAAGCTCATCATAGACGGGGGTCAGAACAAAGCGCCCCTCAGGCTCAATAAATATGCTGAAGTTTTTCGCATGACCATCGAGAGATCACCGAGCACGGATAGTTTTTCTTCTAGTCCATTTTCCATAAATCGCCTTCACGGCTATTATCTGAAAACGGAATAAAAATGTAGAAGAGTTTCTTTACTCAAAGGATTGCCTCAATATATGCTCTCATTACATTCTTGTTGTTAATTCTATTTAGTAACAAAAAACCCCCAAAATATTACAATAGTTGTTTTATTTTGGGTGCAAAGTTTACAAGTCATTCCATTACTGTTTATGGTTTTGTCCGCGAGGAGAGGAAACCTCTTATCCTACGAGGGGCGCGACAGGTTGGCAAGACGACGGTCATACGAAAGTTCGCCAAAACCTTCTCTCAGTTTATCTATCTGAATCTCGAAAAACGCAGATCTTCAGGAGGAATCGACATTGCTGTGCATCGATGAGATTGCATACCTGCGATTTTTTTATGAGGAGGCGCCGGAACTCTCGGTCGTCTGTGCCGGATCACTTCTCGAGGTATATATCGATACCTATTCGGTATCTTTCCCTGTCGGCCGTGTCGAGTACCTGTATCTCTTTCCCCTCGATTTCGAAGAGTTTCTCGATAACCTCGATACCACCAAGCCGCTGGAGGCATACCGGCACTCGCATCAAATTTCATGGCTTCGGGAATTCCAGCTACAGATCACGGGAAATGGGCGAGGCCCTGCGGACACTCGAACGGGCAATGTTCCTCTATCTGCTCTATCCCACCACTGGTACCAGCTTACCCGCTCTACCCGATCGAAAAAAATCTCCTCGACTACAGTTTATCGATATAGGACTATTAAATTATTCCGCTGGTGTACAGGGGCACTACATAGGTCTCGACGACTTGAACTCCCTCTACAGGGGAAAACTCGTGGAGCAGATCGTCGGGCAGGAGGTCCTTGAGCGTAACGCCGGCAAGCTCGAAAAACCGCGCTTCTGGGTGCGCGAGAAGAGCGGGTCGAGTGCCGAGGTCGATTTTGTGTATCCTTTTGGAGGTATTGCCGACAAAGGCCATCGACGCATCGGAATGCACCTGGGTATATTCATCTTCTACTCCCAGCACATAGTTAAGACGTTGCTCTATTTGTTCTATCAGCTTTACCCGCATGTTACGG
>JAIPFV010000047.1 GCA_021736475.1 Spirochaetia bacterium
GCCTCAATTTGACCCTCCGTGGCGGATGGATTCTTAGAGCTAATTGTCTCTTCTAAAACCGCAAATGAAAAACCCTTCTCCTCGGCGGGCATACTGGTCGTTTGGGTGCTGCGTGCCAACTGGGCATCTTCTTGGCTGCGTGCGGTGTGGGTCTCCACATTAACGGCAACCCTTCGATATGAACTTGTACCGAGGCTGCTGTCCTGCTGCTGGAACGACAGGGTATATCTTCCAAGGCTCTGTGCAATAAACACAAACTCCGTAGAATTATTCTTGTAGCCGCGTGATTGAAACACAATTCCCTGTGCACTTGAGGCACCCCGATCATAAATCCACCCCAAACCCGGCAAGGTCAAATGTACTTGCTCACCCGGCTCTGCCCGGATAAGCTCCTCTTTTTTCTCAGGTTCTTCTTCAGGTCCTTGCTCAGGTTTTTGCTCAGCAGGGGACAGCGCAGATACTTTTTCCGCTTTCTCCGGAACCTGCTGTCTGGGTACCCCCTCCTCCTCCGTTCTGCTGACCGAAGGGTTTGAATCGGCCCCGGAAGATGCTGCTTCAGGGGTTTTAGGCGAAACCGATTCGCGTGGTACCGCCGCCGCTTCAGCCTCTTCTTCCGCAGAATGAACCCCAAGGTGGGGGCTTAAAAGTAAAAACTGTACTTGATCTGATATTCCACTCTTCCGGCCTCCAGTGCGGCTTTCCGGCAGTCTGTCCTCCAATGATGCATGGGGAACTTCTAGCAGCGGAATCTCCGGAGGGTTCAATTCTTCAGCGACTTCAGCGACATCAGCGACATCAGCGACATCAGCGATATCAGCAGATTCAGCTTCTTTTCCCGAATCTGCTGATGTCTCTGCTGATGTCTCTGTTGCTGCCTCTGATTCCGAATCGGTGTGCTGAGCAGGCGGCTTTGCTTCTTGCTCAGCAGCATTCTCCTTTTCTTGCTGCGGCCGGGGGTCGGGCGGAGCGGTAGGCGTCGATGGGGCTGCAATAGAAACACAGCTGCTGAGCAGACTCATTGCCAAAGTGAGCACTAGTAAATGACGAAACTGCATTAGGGAATCTCCTTAAAAAACTCCTCAATCTCTCTGTCGCTCTCTTTCTCCAGCACCTCTTGAATCAGTTCTTGTGGATCCTGCCAAAAAGCCTCTATCTGTTCCTCACTCCAACTGCTGTGTCTCTTGCGGTATGGATGCCAATCCTGTTGATACAACTGAGTATACTCTTTGGGTATACGGATTTTCTGCAGTACCGATTCGTTTGAAAGGGCGCCTCCCAACAGGTCGGCGCCCGCAGAACTGTCGGTGATGGTTGGAGCCTGTGTCGGTTCGGGTGCCGGTTCTCTGCTGAGCAATAAAAAAACCAGGGTAGCAATTAGGACTAACAGGGTCACGCCGGCTACTATCAGTCCATAAATTTTAGTTTCCTTCGCTGTCAGGAAGGCCATCGGCGATCTCCTCATCTACTCTATCTTCTTTCTCCACACCCTCTCCGTCCAAGTCCATCAGAGGCTGCTCGTCACGGCTCCGGCCATCACCACCGTTATTATCACCAACCTGACCGGCCCGTTCCACTACATCTCCATTTTCCGCTAATCGAACTGCGATAACCTTCGAGACACCGGATTCCTGCATAGTAACACCAAGCATGGTCCGAGCCCCGGCTACTGTCTTTTTATTATGCGTTATTACCACAAATTGAGAGGAGTTTCCGAACTCCATTAACAGATTGATAAACCGTCCCACATTTCCCTCATCTAAAGCGGCATCGATCTCGTCGAGGATACAGAAGGGCGAAGGTTTCACCATATAGGTGGCGAACAGCAAGCCAACTGCCGTAAGGGAACGCTCACCTCCGGATAAGAGAGCAATATGTTCAAGGGCTTTTCCCGGCGGTTGGGCAAATATCTCGATACCCGACTCTAATACATTATCAGGGTCGCTCAATTTCAGTTCCCCCCGCCCTCCGCCGAATAGACGGCGGAACATGGAGTGAAAGTTTTTTCGAATTTGGTCGTAGGTCTCCAGAAAGAGTTCCGTGGATTCGGTTTTTATCTCCTGGGTTATCTGCTGTAGATCCTCCCGGGCCTCGTATAAATCCTGCAACTGACCGGAGAGAAAATCGTAACGCTCTTTTACTTCTGCAAACTCTTCCGGCGCCATAAGGTTCACCTGTCCCAGGTCTTTCAGCTTCTGCCGTATATCCTGGAGCTCCGGCTTGAGTTCCTGTACAGAAGTAGTTATATCAAACATCCGGCTTTCGAACTCAGTCAATTCCCTTCCGTGACGGTCTTGAAAATTGGAGTACATGCTCCGGATCTCAGTCTGCAGGGAGGCCACGTCCACCTGCAGCTTTTCCACCTTATCCTGCAGCTTACCAAGATTATCCATGCGCTTTTTAAGGCTGCTCTCTTTACTCTTCAGATCCTTATTATGGTTGGAAATGCCCGATTCAAGGCTCTTGAGGTTCTTCTGAAGCTCCTTCTCGCGAGCCGCAAGCTCCGTCTGTTTTTCAGCAATTTTAGCCAGTTGAGTTTCAATCTCCCCTATCCTGGCAGTATTCGCTTTGAGGGTTTTCCGGTTCTCCTCCAGAAGGCCTTCCTGCTCTTCAAGCTGACGCCGCAAACCCTCCAGGGAATCCCCGGCAGCCTTCTTTTGAGTATGGACTTGCACACGATTTACCCGCAACTCCTCAAGAGTCTTTCGATACTCATCGATTTTTTCGCCTAACTGGGTATTCTCGTTTTTCAGCTCTTCGAGGCGTTCCGTATTAGTGTTCTGAGTGCTGCGGCCGGCATCAATAGCCTGCTCAATGGACCGCTTACGGGTAATAATTCCTTCCGGAGCAAGAAACTCATCGAGAAATGCGGGAATAGAGTTATGATAGTCATCAAAGAGCTGCTCCAACTGTTCGGTTTTTGAAGCAACCTCCTCAAAAGCACTCAAGGCCTTACTCAACGCCTCGTTCAAGTCGGCAGCGTTTTTTCCGGCGGTACTCTGCATATCCTTAATCAGATCGTTTTTTCCCTGGACCTGTATAACTGTTTCCTGCAGCAGCTGTCGAAAGGCATGCTCGGCATCCCGCCTTTTATGGGAGGAGTAGCCGCTCTCATCAAGCTTCTGGTCCAACTGTGCTACTATATCGTCAGTGATGGTATGAAGCTCTTTCTGGTAGCCCTGTATCTCCTGCTCGATGCGTTTATTCGCAGTCTCAAGCTCGGAGATAACCTGACGGTTATGCTCAATTCTCCCCCGGGCATTTTCGATACTATTCTCAAATTCGGATATGTTTTTGTCAATTTGTTCTAAACGTGCCTTATACTCTTCCAGCTGTTTTTGGAGTTCCGCAGCTTGTTTCTTCAAGGCCGCCATTTTTTCGTTGATACTCTTCTCTCGCTGCTCAGCGGCCTGGTTCTGACGGCGTATTTCTTCCATTCTTTCGCTCAACATCGAGCGCTGATTTTCGTGATTGTTCTTTTCAATATCCAGACCGTACAGCTTTTTCTGCCCTTCAATGAGCTGAGACTCCATACTGTTCACCTGGTCAAGATTTTTCTCGAGGGACTCGTTAATTTCATCAATAGCTTTTTTGAGGGCATCCCGCTCTTTCAGCCGTTCATCCAGCTGCTCTTCCCGTTCCTGCTGCTTTTGCATCAGGTCTTTTAACTTGAGCAGCTGCAAGTCGAGCTCCAGGCTAAATACTTTTTCATTGTACTCTCGATATTTTGCCGTTTTCTCGGATTGTGCTTTGAGGGTATTGTAGGAGCGCTTTACCTCGCGCAGTATGTTCTCTACCTGCTGCATATTTTCTTCGGTTCGCTTTAACTTACGCTCGGCTTCGGCTCCCCGATACTTGTATTTGGTTATTCCGGCGGCCTCTTCAAACAGAAAACGCCGTTCTTCCGGTTTATTAGACAAAATTTGGTCTATCTTGCCCTGCTCCATTATTGAATAGGCGGATTTACCGATTCCGGTATCAAAGAAAAGTTCCCGCACTTCCTTGAGCTTTACGGGAGTACTATTTATAAAATATTCGCTCTCCCCAGAACGGTGGAGTCTGCGCTTCACCGCTATTTCAGGCATATCCATAGACAAAAAGCCGTCTTCGTTGGAAAGGGTCAGAGTTACCTCGGCCACGTTCAGGGCTTTACGGGTTTCGGTACCGTTAAATATGATATCTTCCATGCGGTCTGCCCGCAGAGAGCGGGTAGACTGTTCTCCCAATACCCATTTCACTCCATCAACTACATTACTTTTCCCGCAGCCGTTCGGCCCCAGGAGGGCACTGATTCCATCGCGAAATTCTATTTTACTCCGGTCGGCAAATGATTTAAAACCGAACAGTTCAACACTCTTTAAAAACACCTGATATTCATCCTCTTAATTGCATTTTTGTTTGTATATCTTTGCAGACAGCACCTAAGCCAGGTGCCTCAACCCACTATAACATAGAAGCCCAGGGCCGTGAATAGACACTGTACAGGGAGACAAAAAACCGCTACCTTCCATGTATGGTGGACTCAACTGGACTCATTTGCGGAATAGACGAGGCCGGACGCGGCCCGCTGGCAGGTCCGGTATGTGCGGCGGCGGTTATACTAGGCCCTCTAATCGACCGTCGTGCCCTGAAAGACTCCAAACAGCTCTCTGCCGGGCGCAGAGAGCGTAGCGCCGCTCATATTATAAGCGAAGCAGCAGCGGTTGGTATCGGATGGGCTTGGCCGGAGGAAATTGACCGGATTAATATCCATCATGCCTCCCTCCTTGCGATGCAGAGGGCCTTTGAAGCTCTTCCTTCGGATTCGCCGTTAGTGAGTATGGTCTTGGTGGATGGGAAATTTACGCCACCCCTGCCGCGGCCTGCAGAGGCAATTGTCAAAGGAGATGCAACCGTAGCCGAAATATCGGCAGCTTCAATAGTTGCCAAGGTTGCCCGTGATCGCTGGATGCTGCGCTATTCCTGGATTGAGAGTAAATGGTCTTTTGAAACTCATAAAGGATATCCCACAGTCAAACACCGCGAACTCTGCCGGCTCCACGGGTTAAGCCCGATTCACCGCCGAAGTTTTAAAATTTATCCCTGATCTTTGTGGTGGCGAATAAATTCAATTGCCTTTTGGAACTCCGACAAGAACTGTTCCATATCCTCATCAAATACAATAACCGAATGACGCTCAAAACCGCTCACATCATGCTGTTTACTTTCAACTATATTCAGAAAAAGATCACCCTTTCTATTCTCTTTGACATTAAAAAAGTATGTCCGCTTTCCAATTGTAGTTTTCGCTGAAAAAACTTCGCCCCTGATTCCCATAAGGTATCTTCCTCTTTCGTTTCACTGTGTGTTTGTTTTAATACTATCTTAAAGAGACTCTAGTTGCAAGGAGCTGTTTTTGTGCTACAGTTTTTGTGCTACCCTAAAATACAGGAGGAATACATGGATCCACGGAACATAGGAATGATCGGCGCCGGAGCCTGGGGCACCGCGGTGGCCAAGGTTTTAGCAGAGAACGGTCATCAGGTACAGATGTGGTCGTATGAGCAGGATGTAGCTCAGGCGATTAACAACACCCACGAGAACCGAACATATCTACAGGGCGTACTGTTGCCTGAACTAATCCGTGCTTCTACCAATCTGTCGGAGGTGGCCGAGAATAAGGATTATCTTATATTAGCTGTACCGTCACTGTATTTAATCGACACAGTAAAGCAGATGATTCGAGTCTCTTCAGTGCAGGAAGGCAGCACACCGATTGCGATTCTGACTAAGGGCTTCATAGACGGGCCGGGCGGTCCGGGGCTGCTGACTTCGGCCGTTGAAAATTACCTTCCCGGATTTTACAAGGATAATCTGGTATATATCTCCGGGCCCAGTCATGCCGAAGAGGTTGCCCGCGGTAAAATCACCGGACTCATCAGTGCTTCAAAACATGCAAAGTATTCCATACAGTTTAGAGAGCTCCTCCGAGGCCCCACTCTTCTGGTGTTTTCCTCCTTGGATATTGTAGGCGTCCAGGCTGCGGCGGCACTTAAAAATGTAGTTGCCATTGCCTTCGGCATGTTAGATGCATTGAAGGAACTCAACGATAAGTTTGGTGACAACACCGAGTCGCTTTTGCTGGCAGCCGGACTTAATGAAATTCAGTTGCTGGGAAATGCTCTGGGAGCCAGCCATCCGCAGACCTTCACTTCTATTGCAGCGGTGGGAGATCTTGATGTGACCTGCCGCAGTATATACGGCCGTAACCGTCGCTTTGGGCGGGAGATAATTCATGAGCGAAAGATTGCCCATTTTTCCGACCTGCAGGATATTCTGCAGCACATTGAACAAATCGGGTATCTCCCTGAGGGTATTGCTGCCTGTAAGCACGCTTTTTCAATCGCCCGGAACAGAAAGCTCAAAACTCCGATTATCAATGCGGTGTACAGTATTCTCAATCGCGAAGCCGAACCCTTCGAGGCCATAGTTGATCTGCTGAAAAAACTGTCGGGAGTAGAGGCGGACCATTTTGTGGACCCAGAAAAACCAGAGCTTTGAGGGACAAGACTGATTCTGCACCTCCGATATTTGATAAATCCGCTTTTCAGAAAAGGTGTGTCTTCGATATGGAGTTAGAACATACTATTCTGTATGGGAGTATGAAAGACCTTCAGCTTCAGATAGAAGCATTGAAGCAAAACTTTGCCGACAGCGATTATCACAGTTTGGCACGAAGTGCCCATGCACTAAAGGGCACCTCCGGAAACCTAAGCGCCCTGCGGTTATATGCAAGTGCGGAACAACTCGAAGCTGCTGCGAAGGCAATCATTGGAAAAGGCAAACAAGATGTTTCCCCGCCTGAAATAGCTGAAAATAGTGAGGAACAGATTGATCAACTAATTAAGCTTACGGAAAAACAGTTTATAGAGTACAATACTCTTATTCAAACTGAATATCCACACTGAATATCCACTAGGATCGGAATAACAGGATCGGAGTAACAGACAGGTGCGATGAATTTATTTTCATATTTCAGCTTCACAGCAGCATTTTTCTATCTGTGTATCGGTATATACGCTCTGCTACAGGACCACCGTGGATTTGTCAACCGGCTATTCTTTTTGCTGACGATAATATTTTCCCTTTGGGCTCTGGCCAACAGCATTGCAATAGCCGCTGAGAACAAAGAGACCGCTTACAACACTTATCGCAGTTTTTCATGGGTCTTTTTTCTTTTTCCCGCACCACTCCTGCACTTTTCTCTGCGAATATCCCGACTTCACGCCCCAGTTAAAAGCCGTTATATCGTGCTCCTGTACCTCCCCGGCTTGCTCTTGTACTTGGTATCCCACATGGGATTCGACATTATCAGCAGTTTTCACGCCTCCCGGTACGGCTGGACGCTGCAATACAATCGCAGCACTCCCTTATATTATCTGAACATACTACATTACAGCGTGTATCTACTCGCTTCAATTTTTTTCTATATACGCTGGTTTCGCCACAGCACAAGCAGCCGCGAAAAAAAGCAGGCCAGTATAATAGTACTCACCTTCGGAATAGGCGTTTTCCTCAGCACTGTCTTCGGCACTATTCTGCCGCTTATACAGCACACGGTATTCCCTCCGCTGGCACCGGTTTTTATGACCATATGGATTTTCGGGATCAGCTATGCCATCCTCAAGTACCGGCTTTTATATCCCGGTCCGGATATTGCGGCCTCCACTATTCTTCAGCACATCTACGATACGGTGCTGTTGTGTGACCGAAAGGGCTTTGTACTCTATGGAAACCGGATGCTCATTGATTTATCCGGCTATCACTCAACAGAAATTAGCCGCCTTACGTTTGCGGACTTCTTTCCCGAGGCGAGTTCTCCACAGCACCTGCTTGAACAAAACCAAAGCAGTATTGCCACCTTCCTCTACGCAAAGAACAAGCAAGAAATACCGGTTCAGCTTTCGGTTTCAAAATTAAGGGATTCCCATAATGATGAAGTAGGCTTTGTCTGCACGGCCCACGATCAACGCCCCTTTCAGAACTTGGAAGCAGAAAAAGAGATGCACCGCAGTACCGCTGCCGCTCTTCGGGCTTCGGAAGAAAAATTCATGAAAGCCTTCTATTTAAGCCCCATCGGCATGGCTATTCTTAACCCCGAGACGCAGCACATAGAGGAAATGAACGCCAGTGGTAAGGTAATGTTTCAGATTCCCGAGAACAGTCGTATGGAAAACACTTATCCCTTTTTGCGGTGGACTGATTCTTCCCAGCGTAACTATTTTTTCAGTTTGCTGAATCAGACGGGGCGTATTGAAACCTTTTCCACCGGCTTTATTCGGTACGATAATAGTCTGCTGGAAGTTCTGGTTTCGGCCGACCAGATTGTGAGTGGGGGCCTCCCGCACTTGATGTTCTACTTTTTCGATATTACCCAGTTAAATAAATTGGAAACCGACCTAATCAATCTGCAGAAGTTTGAAACAGTTGCACTAATGGCCGGAGGAATAGCGCACGATTTTAACAACCTACTGACTTCGATCCGCGGAAATATATCCCTAAGTAAAATCTACCTCCAAAAATCCCCTGAGCCGCTTGAAATGCTCTCTTCTGCAGAGGGAGCCTGTAATCGAGCCGTCGAACTGACCTCAAAATTGCTCTCCTTCTCCAAGTACAGCCATCCCTACAAGCAGTCGGTCAATATTCTAGCAATTATTCAGGAAAGCCTTAAGCTTTCGGATCCGGAAAGCAAGCTTGAAACTTCCCTGCAGGCAGATACTCAGAGGCTTACCGCAGAGGCGGATGAGGTCCAACTGCTGCAGGTTTTTAACAATCTGTTTATAAATGCAAAACAGGCGATGAATGGTGGGGGAACTCTTCGGATTTCCATAAGTAACTATAGTAACCCCGATTCCTACAGCCCAAGACGGCAGCGGGTCCAGACAATACCACTGGGCGAATACATTATGATCACTATTCACGATAGCGGTACCGGGATTCCCCCTGAACAAATTCAGTTTCTATTCGACCCATACTTCACTACCAAAGAGCTGGGAACCGGTCTTGGTCTTACGGTAGTATATTCGATTGTGAAAAAGCATGACGGCGAAATACAGGTTGACAGTACTCCCGGGGAGGGAACGACCTTTACAATTTACTTGCCCGCCGGTGCCGAAAGCCCTTCATGATACTTCGACGGCACTGACAAGTCCAGCTTCAACTGTTCGAACAACTCAAATACCCGGACATTGATCTGGGGATGCAGCCACATTGGAGCTATATCATGCAGAGGTGCTACCACAAACATTCTCTCGGAGAGGCGCGGATGAGGAATTTCTAAGTCGTCACTTGAAATACGCTGCTGATCATAAAAAAGTATATCCAGATCAATAGTGCGGGGGCCCCAGTGTATATCGCGGCGCCGCTGCAGCTGCTGCTCTATCTCCATAAGTCTTTGCAGCAAAGTCTCCGGAGCCAAACTCGTCTCTAAACGGGCAGCGGCATTGAGAAACTTTCCCTGGTCGGCGTATCCAACCGGATCGGTCTCATACACCGGTGATACGGCGGTTACCTGCAGCTCCGTCTGCCGCTGCAGAAGCTCCAAGGCCTGCTGGAGATACTCCAGACGACTGCCGAGATTAGAACCCAGAGCAATCAAAGCAGTGTGCGGGCTGGGCCGGCGGATAATGCGGTCGGTCATTCGGGCGGCTTGACTGTTCTCGCGTACATCATGGACCCGTACAAAATCCGCCCCCGCCTGGATTCCTACTACAGTAGTGGCCACTGTGCCGGCGATACGTTCATCCGCCGGAAGGTTGAGTGTCTTTCCAATCATCGATTTCCGGCTGGTGCCCAGCAGCCAAGGAAAACCGAGACTGTTCAGCTCGGACAGCTGCTGCATGACTTGGACATTCTGTTCGACTGTTTTACCGAATCCGATGCCCGGGTCAAGCAGAATCTGGTCTTTTGTCACTCCGGCCTCAGCTGCAATGCGCAGACTCTCTTTCAGCGTCTCTAGTATTTCCGGCATGAGCTGCCGATAGGTGGTTCCAGTTTGATTATGCATCAAGCAGCAGCCAACCCCGGTCTCGGCAGCAACCTCGGCTAAGCGAGGGTCCCGACGAAAACCCCACACATCATTAATCATTCCAGCCCCCGCGGCTACTGCCGCACGGGCAACTTCGGCCTTTGAGGTGTCCACAGAGATGGGCACCTTCAGCTTTGAGGCCAGCGCCTGAATAACCGGTACAACCCGCGCAACCTCCTCGCCGGCGGAGATTTCAGTATGTCCCGGACGGGTGGACTCACCGCCGACATCAATTACATCAGCCCCTTCGGACTGCATACGCAGGGCATGCTCCACCGCAGACTGTATGGAATTGTACCTTCCTCCATCGGAGAAAGAATCCGGCGTCACATTCAGAATACCCATAATATAGGTACGCACACCTATTTCAAATTCGTGTTCTCCAAGCTGCATATGTACCTCCCCACACTCAACCTACTATAGCAAGTGGATAATTCCAACGCAATATTCGCTGCAATATTGCAGCGATTCTAAATTTGGAAGTCTGTTGACTTCCAAATTTAGAATTCGCATCAATTTCTATGCAAAAATTTATATACCTCAACCTTTGGAGGCGTTCTCATTTTGGATAGTGTAAATTACACTATCCAAAATGAGAACAGCTGGCAATATTGCACAACTTAATGAAAAATTATACACTATTAATGTAAATTTATACAATTTTGAATGGGGAACAGTATGATAACAGCAGGAATAATTGGTGCAAACGGATATACGGGCATAGAACTGGTACGACTGCTGCAGCGCCATCCACAGGTAAAGCTGCTGCACGCCGGTTCGCGCAGCTTGGCCGGCAGCCCCTATGCCCAGGAGATTGGTTCGCTGCGCAGCCGTACGGAGCTTGACTTTAGAGATGCATCGATTGAAGAGACAGCCGCAGACTGCGACGTAGTGTTCCTGGCTCTACCCCACGGAATCGCCTCCACCCAGGTAAGCTCCACTATTTTGGAACGCAGCTGCATTATCGATTTGGGTGCCGATTATAGGCTAAAGAGCCGCGAGCTGTATGAACAGTGGTATGGAGTAGAGCACGGATCGCCACAATTGCTCGAACAGGCGGTATACGGCCTGCCTGAGATAGTCGGCCGGAAAGCCATCTCAGAGCGAAATCTAATTGCAAACCCCGGTTGCTACACTACTGCATCCATTGTCAGTACTGCCCCAATTGCCCGAGCCGGAATCGGCAGCATTCCCTACATTATCGACGCTAAATCGGGGGTAAGCGGAGCCGGTCGACAAGCTTCACAGGGATTGATGTTCGGGGAGGTAAATGAATCGATCAAAGCCTACAAATTGAAAGCTCATCGCCACACACCGGAAATTGAGCAAATGCTGGGGCAACTATCCGGCAATGAGGTGAGTGTGCAGTTTACCCCCCATCTGGTTCCGATGAATCGAGGAATTCTGACCACCACCTATATCCGCCCCACCGAAGAGATTGCCGGGCAGCTGACGGAGGAAAAGCTGCGCGGTTTGTATGAGGATATGTATGGAGGCGAGACTTTCATCCGTCTGCTGCCCGAGGGGGTCTTCCCGGAGACCCGTTGGGTGCGCGGTTCGAATTATGTTGATATAGGCCTAACCTACGATCAGCGTACCGGAATAATTATCGTGGGTGCGGCCATAGATAATCTGGTAAAGGGAGCCGCCGGACAGGCGGTTCAGAATATGAATATCCGCTTTGGTTTTGAAGAGGTTGAGGGTTTAGGGGATATTCCTCTGTTCCCCTGACTATTAAAAGAGGAGAGTAACACAATGAAACAAGTATATGAATTGCCCCAGGGATTCTCGGCAGCCGGATTTTCCGGAAATATTAAGACCGAAGGACTGGATATGGCGCTGCTGCTCAGCGACCGTCCGGCGGCCTCGGCGGGAGTATTTACCAAAAACCGAGTCGCGGCGGCGTGTATAGACTGGAACCGGGAGCTTTGCGGCAATCCTATGCGGGCCGTGTTAATTAATAGCGGTAATGCCAACGCCTGTACAGGTGCACGGGGAATGCAGGACAATCGCCGTCTGGCCGCCGATATAGCCGGAGGTTTTGGGATAGATCCGGAACAGGTGTTTATTGCCTCTACCGGGGTAATCGGAGTTCCCCTGCCTATCGAGAAAATGGCACGTGCTGTCAGCGCCCTGCCCCAGAGTTCAGCTGCTCCCCACTCAAGTCCGGAGTCGTTGGAACGTGCCTCCAGGGCAATTATGACTACCGATTTAAAGCCGAAGGTCTGCAGTTATAGTTTTGCCGTTGGCGATAAAACCGTGAGAATAACCGGTATGGCCAAGGGCTCCGGGATGATTCACCCTAATATGGCTACCATGCTGGGCTTCATTACAACCGATGTCGAGATTCAGGGGCCCTTGCTTCAGCACTTACTGCAAAACGCAGTGGATGACAGCTTTAATATGATTAGTGTGGACGGGGATACCAGTACCAACGATATGGTACTAAGCCTGGCCAATGGAGCATCGGGAGTACAAATTACCTCCCCCGACGGCCGAGCATGGCAGGAGTTTAAGGAGGGCTTGAACTACGTAGCCCGGGAGCTGGCTATTATGATTGCCCGCGACGGAGAGGGGGCCACTAAACTAATCTCCGCTATCGTAGAGGGTGCGCTGACACTGAAGGATGCCCGAACCCTGGCACGAGGAGTGGTAAGTTCAAACCTGGTAAAAGCCGCCTTTTTTGGTGAAGATGCAAACTGGGGACGAGTACTGGCTGCGATGGGTTACTCCGGAGGAGCCTTCAACCCGCGAGCGGTGGACATTCTGTTCCGCAGCGAGGCTGGAGAAGTTCTTATGATGGAATCCGCCGCTCCGATGCCCTTCGATGAAGAAAAAGCGGCAGCTGTACTGGCCGCCGATGCGGTGGAGGTTATCATCCGCCTGTATGAAGGCACCGGAATGGCCACGGCCTGGGGCTGCGACCTAACCTACGAATATGTGAAAATTAACGGAAGCTACAGAACATAAAAGGAGTACCCCTTGGAGAACAGTTTTATGGACAGGGCACATACATTAATCGAAGCATTACCTTACATACAGAAGTTTAGTGGAAAGACGGTGGTGATTAAGTACGGCGGCAGCGCCATGAGGGATGTAGAGCTGCGGGGACGGATTATTCAGGATATCGCCCTGTTGAAATATGTGGGACTGCGTCCTCTGTTGGTACACGGCGGAGGCCCCGCCATCAACGCTATGCTGCAGCAGCTTGGTGTTGATAGCCGCTTTGAAAACGGATTGAGAGTCACCGATGCCGCTACCATGGAAATTACTGAAATGGTGCTGGCCGGCAAAGTGAATAAAGAGCTGGTTCGACTGCTACAGATGTACGGTGTAAGCGCGGTAGGTTTAACCGGAAAGGATGGACGACTATTGACGGCCGGCAAGATGAAGTCCGATGGTGCCGACCTTGGGTTTGTAGGCCGGATAGAGGAAGTTGATACCCGGGTGATAGAGGTTCTGTTTGAAGGTGGATTTGTGCCGGTAATCGCCCCGGTTTCTTCGGACAGAGAGGGCACCACCTACAACATTAACGCCGATGATGCTGCGGTGGCCATTGCCTCGGCTTTAGGTGCGGAGAAGCTGCTGTTTTTAACCGATGTGCCGGGTATTCTACGTTCTGTCGAAGACCCAAGCAGCCGAATCAGCAATATTCACAGCAGCGAGGCCTATGAATTAATTGAAAACGGTACTGTCTCCGGAGGAATGGTTCCAAAGGTCCGCTGTGCCGCCCAAGCCGCTGAGAGCGGAGTTGCGGCAACCCATATTATCGATGCTAATATGCCCCATGCGCTGCTGCTGGAACTGCTGACCAGCGAAGGCGTGGGCACCTTAATACAGGAATAGAGGTAAATGAGTTGACAATCAATGAATGCAAGGAGCAAGAAAAATGAGCAACTGGATAGACCGCAGTAAAAAGGTACTAATGAACACCTATTCCCGTTTTCCGATAACCTTAAACGAGGGAGCGGGAGTGTATGCAAAGGATGATCATGGAAGGGATTACTTGGACTTTTTGGCCGGGATTGCGGTAAACGCGTTGGGCCATGCCCATCCTGCACTCAGTAAGGCAATTAGCGAACAGGCGCAGAAAATGATGCACTGCTCTAATCTGTATCATATTCCTCAGCAAACCGAGCTGGCAGAAAAACTGGTAAAGCACAGTAACTTTGATAAGGTTTTTTTCTGCAACAGCGGAACAGAAGCAATTGAATCGGCTTTGAAACTTGCACGCAAGTGGGGAAACAGGCACAAAAAGGGAGCCACAAAAATTATAGCCATGGAACACTCCTTTCACGGCCGTACTATTGGAGCACTTTCACTTACAGGACAGGAGAAATATCAAAAGCCCTTTCAACCGCTTATGCCGAAGGTCGAGTTTGTACCATTTAATGATATCGGAGCGCTGTCCGGAGCGGTTGATGAGGACACCTGTGCAGTCATCCTAGAACCTGTTCAAGGGGAAGGGGGTATTTTCCCAGCCCGGCAAAAGTACCTGCAGGAAGCCCGCCGTATATGCAGCGAAACCGATACCCTGCTGCTGTTTGACGAAGTACAATGCGGGCTTGGCCGCACCGGAACTCTGTTTGCCCACCAATACTACGAGGTCGAACCGGATGCAGTTGCCCTGGCAAAGGGGCTGGGCGGCGGTTTTCCAATTGGGGCGTTGCTGGCAAAAGAGCGAGTAGCAGTGTTCGAGCCTGGAGATCATGCATCGACCTTCGGAGGAAACCCCATGGCTTCCGCCGCTGCTTGTGCGCTCATTACCGAGCTGACAGACGGGAACGTGGTAAAACATTCCCGGGAGGTGGGAGCGTATCTGCATGAGAAACTGAGCAGTCTGGCTACCGTTAATCCGCGGATTAAGGAGATTAGAGGAGTGAACCTGATGATTGGTATACAGCTAGACCGCGATGCCGGACCCTATGTTGACAAGTGTCATAAGGCAGGTTTGTTAGTCGGAAAAGCTGGTCCGGATGTCCTGCGGCTGGTGCCTCCGCTGATTATTGAAAAAGAGCATGTAGACGCGGCGGTGGACATTTTAACTGAAGTATTAGGAGAGTAGCAATTTAGAATTGCTGCCATAATACAAAAAGCCTGCCGTTAAGGCAGGCTTTACTATTCATCTGAATGCAGATGTCTATATGGACGATATTACATAAGGTCCTTTGGTTTGCGGGCAGTGTTACCGGTAGCTTCACAGACCGCGATGTGGCGGATTTTACCGTTCTTGAAGACTGATTTCATTTTGATACTGCCACCCCAACGGCTGGTCAGAGTCTGGGCACCCTCGCGACGGGCGTTCTTGGAAATATTTGCAGCCATATGCTCCTCCTAATATAAATGTGCGGCGAGTGGTACTATAACTTACTTTGACCCCCGCGTCAAACCCTCAAAGGGCATTTTTCTCTTGTTTCTTTTAAACAAAATACATATATTTTATCCATAATGCAAGTGCTCAATGCAGTTTTAAAGGGCTTACGCTGGCTTGTAACCCTTCCTATTCTTATATACCAATACCTCATTTCTCCGGCCCTGCCCGGAGCATGCATCTACTCGCCTACCTGCAGCCACTATTCACGCCGGGCTATCATGCAGCACGGAGTGCTGAAGGGATTATTACTGGCGGTTACCCGGATTTTTCGCTGTGCCGGTGGTCTGTTCACCGGAGGCGAGGATCCTGTACCGGAGAGATTTTCTTTTAGCTACATCAGCGGAGCCTACCGCAGTTTCTGGGCGAGGTCAAAACCGGATGACGGCGGCAGCAAAACTGACGCTTGAGGGAATAACGACGGCACAGGACCACGGCACTCCTTAGAAAGCCCACATATTAACGGGTGATATCCCGTAAAAAGGAAGTGAGCACCTGCAGCGCGTTCTCGTTAAAGCCGCCCTCCGGAATAATGAGGTCGGCATACAGCTTGGTGGGTTCGATAAACTCGTAATGGCCGGGGCGCACTACTTCCAGATACTGCTGGATGACCGAATCGACGGTACGCCCGCGCTCTTTCATATCCCGTTCGAGACGGCGGATAAAGCGGATGTCGTCGGGAGTGTCAACGTAAAGCTTAAGATCGATCAGTTCGCGGATATGGGGGTCAAAGAACACCATAATCCCCTCGAAAATGATAAGCTTTGTCGGTTCGACCCTGACAGTTTCTGTTTTGCGCCGGTGATGCACAAAGTCGTACTGGGGCATTTCGATGGGTCGGCCGTTCTTGAGCTGGGTAAGGTGTTCATGCATAAGAACGTTGTCAAAGGCCTCGGGGTGGTCGAAGTTGAAGGCGGTGATATTGGTGTTACTGATGTGCTCGGCGGACTTGTAGTAATTATCCTGAGGGATAAACACAAAATCCGGCACGATTTCCGATATTTTGCGTACAATAGTAGTTTTTCCGGATCCGGAGCCGCCGGTAATTCCAACCAATTTGACGTTTTCAAACTTAGCAGGCTGAGTTTCATTGTTCTGATTAGTATTCATGGGTCTTATTATCCCCGGGGAGCGGTGGCCGGGTCAACAGGTTTTCCGTTCTTATACACAAAAAAGAAGAGCTTGGCGGTTTTCTCTATGGGGTTGATTCCCAGTCGTCCAATCACGGTACCGGAATCTACCCGTTCGCCAACTTCTACATAGGTTGATTCATTACCGCCGTAGGCGTAGATAAGCCCGTTGGCCGACTCTACCATGACCAGCGTTCCATACCCGCGATAAGGGGCAACCCACACTACCTTGCCGCTGCTGACCGACACTACCTGGTCACCACGGTTGCCGCTAATTTGAGTGCCCTGCAGTTTACCGTCGAGCTTGCTGCGGTTGCCTGCATGGGGCCAGAGTACCTCTTTCCCCTGCACAACATCACTGTATGTGGGAGCTGCATCGGTACCGTTCCCATTATCACTGTCTGACTCTTCTGAGTCGGTTTCCTTGGAGAAGCGAGCATCGCTGTTTGAATCTTTCTGCTCACTTGCATCCGCCGTAGTATAGCTGTCGGAGGATGGAAGCTGGATTACCTGCCCAATTTTGATAAGTGAATCCTTGTCAATATCGTTAAGATTAACCAATTCATCTACAGAAAAGTCGTTACGCCGGGCAATACCGTAGAGGGTATCCCCTTTTTCAATGATATAAGTGTTCGGCACTTTTATGCGAGTACCCGCTTTTAAGGCCCGAGGATTAACAATACCGTTTGCCTGGATTAGTGCTTGAACGGAAACGTTGTATTCGCGGCCGATGCTGTAAAGGGTCTCCCCCTTCTTAACCACGACTACCGTGTTATCTGCCCCGAGAGTTGCGAGACCGCTCATTATTCCAATTATACAAATCCACATAAGTTGCTTTATCATCTCGGTCTAATCTTCGGTTAAACCACCCATAAACTCAATACCCCCAAGACTTTTATATTGTGCTTTTTGCCCCTCTTTCTTGCTGTACTTTCATATGGAAATATTGCCATAAAGGATTCCGTGAGATACAGTACCTATTATGAAGTTTGTTTATATGCTAATAAAAAACACCAAAAAAGGCTTATTTGGGCTAGTTTTGTTTGGAATTCTCCTGAGCCTGTCGGCCGAGGGAATCGCTGAAGTACAGAGCAATTTAACTAGTAATCTTAGTAACCGTCGGCCACAGTTACAAGAGGCACTACCGCTGCATAAGGTAGTGCTGTTTTCCAGCGGTGTGGGATACTTTGAACACCGCGGCTTTGTAGATGGAGATACCGCCCTTGATGTCACCTTCGGCACCGAGGAAATGGCGGACATTCTCAAAAGTGTGGTGCTGCAGGATTACGACGGGGGGGCAATTGATTCAGTACAGTATCAACCGCCGGAGCCCCTGGAACGGAGGTTACGCGATTTTTCGTTTGACCTGGATTCCAATACCTCCTTCTACGACCTGTTGCGACAAGCCCGGGGTGAGCAGATTGAGGTAGAAATTGAAAATTCTCAGTCTCTTAACAGTCGGACTCTTAACGGCCGGATCGTAGGCCTTGAAAGCCAGGCCGTTGGCGATACGGAACCTCCCCAAAGGCAGATGACCCTGTACAGTGAAGGCAGTATGACCAGAGTAGCTTTGGATGAGGTGGTAAATCTGCGCTTTTCCGACCCCCTGCTTCAGATGGAGCTGCAGGAAATCCTTTCGGTACTTGCAAAAGCTCGGCGAAGCGAACAACGCAGTTTAACGCTTCACTTTTCCGGCGAAGGTCGGCGAGAGGTGATGGTGGGTTATATCCGGGAGATGCCGGTTTGGAAGACAACTTACCGGCTGGTACAGCAAGAACAGAGGCAGCAGGAACTGAAACAGGATGAAAAGGCCCCCACCCTGCTGCAGGGCTGGGCAGTGGCCGAAAACACCACCAATATGGATTGGGATGAGGTAGAGCTGCAGCTGGTAGCCGGACGCCCTATCTCTTTCAAAATGGATATTTACTCCTCACTGTATGTGACCCGGCCGGAGCTGCCGCCGCAGGTGCACACCAGCGCCCGTCCGCCTTTGTATGAAGAGGGATACTCCGGTGGTCCATCCCTCGCAGAGGAGCCGGCAGCCCGCCGGTTGTCGGCCCCGCAGCAGATGGGAACGATGGACTACCGTATGGAAAAGAGCGCATCCGCGGAGCTTCGCAGCTCGAGGGAAGAAAACTTTTCCTCAGGGGTTGCAGCAGCTGCCTCCGGGGCCGAGCAAGGCGGTTTATTTGCTTACACTATCGATAGACCGGTAAGCCTGGCTGGCCATTCGAGTGCCCTGCTGCCGATAGTTCAGCAGCCGGTTGAAGCCGAAAAACTGTCGGTATACGGGGAGCAAAACACACCTCTCCTGAAAAGCCTCTATTTGAAAAACACCACCGGTCTGCACTTAATGGGCGGACCGGTTACACTGTTTGAGTCAGGCATGTACGCCGGCGATGCACGATTTGAAGATATACTACCCGAAAACCGTCGTCTGATTAGTTACGCCGAAGACTTATCTGTCCAGGTTGTCCGAGAGCAGGATGCCCTTCCGGAGCAGGTAGTAAACCTGAGTATTAAAAACGGAGTATTCAGCTATGTGAACAAGCAGCGTCGAGCTACCGAATATCGCCTGATACAACACGGAACTGAAACCTCAAAAATATTGGTTCAACATCCAAAGCGCACCGGATGGGAGCTTGTTCAGCCTGCGGAAGCTGAGGAAGAAACCGCCTCTTATTATCGCTTTATTCGGGAGTTGAAGGAGGATGAGGAATCACAGCTGTTGAAAGTGGTGGAGGAGTTTCCTCAGGAGCGGACCGTGCAAATTCACAACCTCGGCAGCGGCCAAATCAGTTTTTACCTAAAGAACGTAAACATGTCGGGGGAACTGCGCAGGGCTCTCAGCCGCATTCAAACACTTCAGCAAGAAATCACTCAGCTGCAGCGTCAAAAAGACGATATACAGTCTAAAATCGATTCAATCTACCGAACTCAGGGACGTATCCGCAGCAACATGGAACAGCTCGACCGAGATTCCGATCTGTACCGCCAATATGCATCCCGACTCAGCCGCCAGGAAACAGAGCTGGATGAACTCAAGGCACGTCATGATCGCCTGAGCGAGCAAGTCATTTCAACTGAAGGTGAGCTAAGTCGATTTCTAAGCGAATTAAGCATAGAATCATGAGAATAAAACTACCACAATGATATGGTTTAAGCGCTTACGCCTCCGCTCAAAACGAACATCCTTCACAAACAACCTTGAATACCTCGGAGAAGACTTTATCCAGAGAGTGACCAAAGCGGCCCGGAAAGAGACCTGGGGCCGCACGGTTATTCAGCTGGCCTGGACTGCCGGCCCGGTTACCTATTTGGCCCTCCAGGGGGGCTACCTGCTGGGCTACGGTCAGAGCGCGCCCTCCAACCTTTTTATCTACTTTGCCATCTACACCATCATAGCCGGTGTTTTTGCAATTTTAATGCGCTTTCTCTATCAAATTACCCGGGGCCAGGAGTTGGAGAAAGCGGAGGCGTCTCTGAGTCAAGCTCTGGTGCGTCTGCCGGACCTGATATTCTTTGCCAGAAACCAAACCCTGCTCTATTACGATGAGGAGAACCGGACCCTTCTAGCGGCCAAGTATCTGCTTGAAAATCCCGATGCCGTTACGGAGACCGTAAGAGCTGCAGTGCAGGACGTTACCGGCGATTCGGTATTGGCCCAGGCGGCCCAAAGAATCGAAATTTTTCGTAAAAACGGCTTGTATGCCCGGATTGAAGATGAGCGGGCCCATATAGCCGATCGACTTGCCAAGGCAATTGAGCAGGTTACCCCGGCCTCGTCCACGGTCGCAGAATTGCTGCAACAACGCTTTACAGGCCGGCCACCCAGCAAACAATCCGGCCGCACCCGTACCGAAGGTTTCATCGGCAGGGTGCTGGCAGCCGGAGAAGAACACGATTTCGATGCCATGACCCTTAATGATGCCGAAGAGATATTTACCGTCGCCTATGAACTGTTAGCTGGTCGAAACATACCGGTATTCTCACTGCATTATATCGGTTCAAAAGAATTTACTGAAGCTTCTGAGAATTTTGACCGTGCCAGACTTTCCTTCCGTAAGGCGGCCTATCTTCGTAATAGCAGATTAAGAACTTTAGCGGAGCTGTTTGCCGAATCGGAACCGGTTGATATTGTACCGGCCGCCGCTCCGGTGTTCACCACTGTGGAACGTATGTACGCCAATATTTTGCGGGCACTCGACCAGCTCTACAAAGATCTTAAAAAACAGACCAGCCATATGCCATTCCAACGCCGCAAACGTCATAGCAGCCAGGAGCTTCGGAGTAAGTTCGAACAGCTCCACACTGCAATCGAGCTACATCGTTCGCTGCGGGTTGCCAATAACCAGCTACACAAACGCTATGCTGCTTTGGTCCGAAGTGAAAAAAAGTACAACGAAGTCAAAGCCAACTCTGCCAAGCAGTTCCCCCTTCAACTGGTAAAACGCAGGGAGCATAAACGAGGTATAAAAATAGTAGAGAAGCACATTGAGCTTTCTAAGAGCAGTAAATTACGCTGTGCCCGGCAAGTGCAAAAACGTATCAACACTCTTGACCATACCCCTCAACCCCAGGCGGAAGCTTATAAACAACTGGCCATCGATATTGCAATGACCCTTGAAAGGGACCTGAAAATCAGCCGCTTTGAAACCCAATACGCAATTGAAAGCTCCAACGCGCCCTATCTCTCATCGATTGAACTCGATATGACCGCCGCCACCAAGGCCGGCATAGCAGTAGCTCTGGTACATGAGGTTCAGAAGAATATAAGCACTCCGATTCAGAGGCTTGCCCATATACTGGTTAATTATCATGGAATGCCGCTTAATCAGGAATCGATTGATTATCTGGTCGAGAATTACGGGGCAGACCCCAACCGCCTAGTGCAGCTGCTGCCTGACCAGGAAAGCATAGGGACCGGCTCTGAGCACGATACGGACAAATCAACCGAAATGATATCGGATGCGGCTATACAGCCAAGCGTACCATCAAGACCTCCGCATCTGCTCGAGATCAACCGGCTTGATAAAAAATATCAGGAACTTATAGATTATGCAGTTAGGATGCACATACTTTAATTCTCAGCTTTACCCTGTTTTTTAACTGCATCCATAGCCTTACGTACCCGCTCTTCATCGCCCAGGTAGTATGAGTTAATCGGCTTCAAGTCTTCATCATTTAGCTCATACACCAAGGGTAGTCCCGTGGGAATGTTCAAATTAGGAATTTCTTCATCGGAAATTCCGTCTATATATTTTACCAGTGCCCGTAAGCTGTTTCCGTGGGCTGCAATGACCACTTTTTTGCCCGCCTTAAGTGCCGGAACGATGGTATCAAACCAGTATGGCATAAAACGCTCGACAGTATCCTTGAGGCACTCGGTGTGGGGCAAAACACCTTTATCCATTTGTTTGTACTGCATTTCATTCAGTGGAAAACGGGAATCACTCTCTTCCAGCCTGGGAGGGGCTATATCGTAGCTTCTGCGCCAGAGGTGTACCTGCTCCTCGCCTTCACGCTCGGCAGTTTCGGCCTTATTTAGGCCCTGCAGTGCTCCGTAATGGCGTTCATTCAGACGCCAATGCTTATGTACAGGAATCCATTGCAAATCGAGCTCCTCAAGCACGATGTTCAGCGTACGTATTGCACGTTTCAGCACTGAAGTAAAAGCAATATCAAAGGTAAATCCCTTCTCCTTCAGCACCTGGCCTGCCTCGCGGGCTTCCTGAACTCCGCTTTCGGAAAGGTCGACATCGGTCCACCCAGTAAATCTGTTCTCTTTATTCCAGACACTTTCTCCGTGTCGCAGCAATACCAGCTTTGTCATATTCTTACTCCTTTTGCATTTAAGGTATGAAGACTATTCAGCACAGTCAAGTTTACCTTTTTCACCCGGCAATTAGTTCGAATTGCTGAGACTACACCTATGAATTGGACAAGAGATAAAGTACGATAGAAAAAGAGAGAGAAATTATTTGATACACTAAGGAGATTTTATGAGTTTTAACCCATTAGAACCGATTGCAAAGAGCGACCAAGAACTTATTGACCAGATTGAAAATGGAAGATCCCTAGCATTTGAACCTGGTGCTCTGGGAAAAAAAGAGAAGCTGCTGATTGCAATGGCCCTGGATGCCTCACACGGAGCTGCAACTGGTGTACGGTCTTTGGCCACCCAGGCCATCCAGGCGGGGGCTAGCACTCAAGAGATTATGGAGGCTCTGCGAGTGACCGCCTTTATCAGCGGAGCCGGCAGCATGTATACAGCTGCTGAGGGTTTACGAGAAGTTCTGTAAGCTCCATAGCAGTTTCAGCCGTCGTGGAGCATGCATTTGTTCTCGCCGAGCATTGATTCAATTTGAATGGTAGCATGCTCAATACCAAAGTGGTCCCTAAGATAGCGCTGAAGATTGCTAAGAAAATTATTGTCCACTTGATTATGATGTACCACTAGATGCACCGTTAAGGCAATTTCGGTGGTACTCAAGGGCCAGACATGGAGATCGTGTAGGCTGTCGACCTGCTCGATTTCCAGCAAGTATCGCTTTATCTCCGCAAGATCAATTCCCCTCGGCACAGTGTCGATGGCATAGTTTACCGACTCCCTAAGCAATCCCCAGGTACCGATTAGAATTACGCTTACGATCAGCAAACTCATTACGGGGTCGATCCATACCCTTCCGGTCCACATTATCAAAACTCCGGAGATCACCACTCCAACCGACACCCCGGCATCTGCTGCCATATGTAAAAAAGCTCCGCGAATATTCAGGTCATGTTTCTGCCCTTTTATAAAGAGTAGAGCTGTTACTGTGTTGATAACCACCCCGATCGCAGCCACGAAAATTACGATACTGCCTTTGACAGGCGCAGGGCTTACAAATCGTCCAATTGACTCCCAGGTAATGCCACCGACTGCTACCAGCAGCAATATGCCGCTGACAAGTGACGCCATAATAGTCACCTTACGGAAGCCGTAGGTGCGTTTTTCAGTTGGAGAGATGGTGGCCAGTCGTCCTGCCCCCCAGGCCAGCAGTAAACTCACCACATCGCTTAAATTGTGCCCTGCATCGGCGACCAGGGCCAGGGAATCGGAAAAAATACCGTAGCCAAACTCAACAGCTACAAAAATAATGTTGAGCAGAATGCCGATTGCAAAAGCACGGTTATAGTGGCCTTGACTGTGATTATGATTGTGATTATGACTGTGATCCATTTACTTCAGCAGCTCCACCATCCGTGCAATGGACCCCTCGTGCTGAAGAAGAAGTTTCTGGGCTATTTCCTTGAGACAGTTCATATTCTCCGGTGCTGCATCGTCCATATCTTCACTGCAGTCGTTTAGGGTGGTATTAATCCGATGATACTCAACCTTCGGAAGATGGGTTAAATGATAATCCACCGCCTGAGCCTGGCCATTGCTCAGAATCACCGCGGCGGGAACTTTTTTCGAGGGCTGAATCCACTCCAGGACTCCCCAGTTTTTTACCTTCTCGTAGGTCCAATTCGGAAAAAAATCTCCCGTACCAAGAGAGAAGACTACATAGTTAGCGGCATTTGGATATATTCGCTGGGCCTCCACATAGGCACACATGGAGGGATTCCCCGCAAATACCCCTCCGTCTATTAAACAGTGCTGCTCCGATCCATCAATGCTGTAAACTTTTACCGGCTCGAAATAGGTCGGAGCGGCAGAAGAGGCTTTTATAGCGTCTGCCATGTAATAGTCGGGGCTTTCTCTTTTTCTGCAGGAGGGGGGAACTTTTTTCATGATCATCGGTTTTTGCTGTTCTATATCGTAGCTGGTAACAAGCATATTGGTTAACGAATCACCGATTCCACGCCGGCCAAAGTAGCGGTCCAACAGCTCATGGAAAGGACCGTCATTATATTTCTCAGTAAAGGCGTGGCGCATCTCCTGGAGTTGATGAAAAATTCTTCTTGGAAAAATATCCAACCCATGATCCTCGTACATTCTCACTATTTGTTCGGCAGTGAAAGCAGCTTCGCTCTTCGAATATACGTTGTTGGCCAGCTCCTTCGGAGCAGATAGGCCAAGAGTAATAATAGAGCCGGTGGAAGTACCGGCGATAAAGTCGAATAACGATCCAAGGGGTTTCCGCTTTCCCAGCCGGTTAAGTCTTCGCTCCACCTCCGCAAGCACAAGTGCGGGGATATAACCCCTTATACCCCCGCCATCGATAGAGAGAATTCGCACGGTTCTTTTTAAATATCTAGTCATACACTCTTCCTATCTCATTATTGATTAATTCAGAGCTCTTGTCTAACTATTTTAATTTCATTATTCCGGTGGCGGTTTAATTTTGTGGGGGAAGACGCCACAGTTAAGCACTTTCTCTCATCTGCTCATCAGGATTCCAATCAAGATACTCACGAAGATTGATCTGTTCCCAGGTTGAGTCCCATTGATCTTCAAAGTACTTGCA